>LOEW01000112.1 GCA_001516045.1 Desulfosporosinus sp. BRH_c37 | reverse complement strand
CCGCCAGGGGCCCTTCAGGAAGCGGATTTCACAGCTGTTTGCAACCGTTGCGGCAGGTGCGTTAAGGCATGTTCTAACAACGCGTTGCAGCCGATGCCTCTTACATATGGCTTTGAACGTTACGAAACACCCTATATCATCCCTAGGCAGGCCAACTGTGTTTTATGTTTCACCTGTCAGGAAGTATGCCCGACAGGGGCGATTGCTAAAGTACCTTTAGAACAGGTTATGATGGGTACAGCTGTACTTGATAAAGAGCGTTGCATTGCCTGGGTTGATAATAAACAATGTATTATATGCGGTGAGCAATGTCCGGTTCAGGCCATCGAAGGCGATGAACATAACCCGCCAATGGTTAAAGCCGATAAGTGTGTAGGCTGCGGTACTTGTGAAAAGGTTTGCCCGGTTGATGGCGTGGCCGCGATTGTTGTACAGCCTAAATAGATCCCTGGGGGAGTCAATATGGATTAGATACATTACGGAGGAATAAGAGTGGATCGACGTACGTTTATTGTTAGAGGTGGGAAAACTTTGCTGACAGCCTCGGCTTTAGGTTCCGGATTAATTGCTTCGTTTTTAAATTTCGACCCAGCTTTTGGGGGAAATCCAACTAAAGATGAGAAAGAGACATTTAAGCATTTTGCTAATTATGTTAACGGCAAATTTGTTAACGAGATACCAACACGATTCGTTATAAAGTCGTCAGACTCCTTGCCAACGAATACGGCGGATTCTAGTCCAGATGAGAAGGACCGCAATCCGGTCGGTCAAATTCCTGTTTCCGTCGTTGATTGGGACAAAGTTAAAAGTGAAGAAGATAGTTTAACCTGGTTTGGGCACTCTTCATTTCTTATTAGTATTGATAATAAAAAGCTATTGATTGATCCTATGTTAGGTTCTATCGCCTCACCGGTTTCCTTCGCAGGAATTAAAAGGTATCAATATAGTGAAAATATTATGCTGCACATTATTGATGAAATGCCACCTATTCATGCAGTTTTAATTTCCCATGACCATTACGACCATTTAGATTATCAGTCTGTCGTAAAGCTAAAGAATAAAGTATCCCATTTCTTCGTTCCTATTGGAGTAGGTTCCCATCTGATTCGCTGGGGTGTTCCCAAAGAAAAAATCACGGAACTCAATTGGAGAGAAGAGATGGAGTACCAAGGATTAACTGTAGCTTCAACCCCAGCCAGACATTTCTCTGGAAGAGGACCTTTTGATCGGGATGAGAACCTATGGGGTGGGTGGGTTATTCTTGGCAAAAACACCCGTTTATATACCAGCGGAGATGGTGGATATGGTCCTCATTTTAAGGAAATCGGAGAGAAATACGGGCCTTTTGATATCACCTTAATTGAAGGTGCTCAATATGACCAGCGTTGGCCGGATACTCATATGACACCGGAAGAATCAGTCCAAGCAAATCTAGATATAAAGGGTAAGAATATGATGTTGATGCGCATTGGGGAGCATTTACCTTAGCGAATCATGGGTGGAAAGAACCAATAGAACGAGCATTAAAAGAGGCAAAAAAAGAAGGAGTAAACCTAATCTATCCTAAAATTGGCGACACGGTCCGACTTGATTCAGACCTACAACTTCCTTTTTCTCAATGGTGGAATTTTTAACATGACTTCACTCTCTTTAAAAGATCACGTTTCCGTCGCAAGGGCTATATCTTTTCTCTTTTGCCTGACGGTATTGTGCTCTCATGTGTCATCTCATCTGTCCTCTCTCCATTCTATAAATTTTTATTCCAAGTAAGAGTTCATGGAGCAGATAGGTTCATGAACTCTTTTTACGGTTAGTTATAACCTGTGGGTTTATACTGGTGAACATATTGAGACTTCTGTATAAGCTTAATTATTCTTATAATGATGAAGAGGTGGAGTGAGTTAGATGATCTAGATTATGGGGGAATAGAAATTGGATCGTCGTGAGAACTTTGCCCGCAGTCAACCCTTCTAAAGGGTCTTGCAGTCCGGGGCAAAGACGTAACAAAATCACAAAATAAGGTATCCGAGTGGCTACGTGAAATTGGATGACGAGTTAATGAATTTAAAGTTTGAGTGCTACTCTTGCGTTGACCCCACAACAAAAAGAATTGATGTTTGATTAACGAAAGGTGTATTGCCTACTATGAATAATTTTGTCTTTGAAAACTCAACCAAGGTTTATTTCGGTAAAGGCTGCGTAAAAGAGTATCTTGCCGATGCCCTCAGCAGTTACGGAAATAACGTGCTGCTGGCCTATGGCGGTGGTTCCATAAAAAAGAACGGTATATATGATGAGGTAACCACTATATTAGAAGCTGAAGGGAAGAACATCATTGAATTTCCCAATATTATGGCAAACCCTACCTATGAAAAGGTGTTAGAGGGTGCAAAGCTTGCAATAGAAAATCAGGTCGATGTCATTCTTGGTGTAGGCGGCGGTTCGGTGATGGATTGCTGCAAAGCGGTTTCTATGGCGGCTGTTTGCCAGGAGGATATATGGGAGAATTTTTGGGCAAGATCTGGCGTTGTGGATTTTGAACCCTTGCCCCTCGGCGTGATTGTCACCGTTTCGGGTACGGGAAGCGAGATGAACGGTGGTGCGGTGATTACCAATGAAGAAGTCAAGGTGAAAACCGGCCGTGACTACCCGAAATGTAATCCCAAATTCGCCATGATGAATCCCGAATACACCTTCACTGTGCCCCCAAAACAAACAGCTTCCGGTGGCTTTGACATTTTAAGTCATATCATGGAAACCTATTTTAGCGAGCCAAATGAGGACAATGTTTCGGATGATATCTCCGAAGCGCTGATGAGAAGCGTGATCCGCAATCTTCCCATTGCCTTGGAAAATCCGTCAGACTATACGGCTCGGAGCAATCTCATGTGGGCATCTACTATGGCGGAAAACCGCATCATCAAGCTGGGAAAAAAGGCTGATTTTCAGGCACATCAAATTGAGCATCAGCTTGGTGCCTATACAGATTGCAACCACGGCGGGGGCTTGGCGGTAATCAGCCCTGCTTACTATCGGCACATTTATGCCTTTGGGCTGAAAAAGTTTGTCCGGTTTGCAAAGGATGTCTGGGGTATTTCCTATGACGGTAAAACAGAAGAACAGCTTGCGGCGGAAGGCGTTGAAGCCCTTGCTCAGTTTATCCGTGAGATAGGTTTACCGATAACTCTACGGGAGCTGGGTGTGACAGATAAAGCGCTGCTGAAAGAGGTCGCCCATTCCTGCAACATATCCTCCGGAAGCTATAAGCGAATGACGCAGGAAGAAGTATTGGGGATTTTGGAAGAATGTTTTTAAGGTAGATCAGGCGGCTGATTTGAAGGCAGGGCTGAAAAAACTGGGTATGTCGAAATAATAAGGAGAGTAACTATGATTAATAAGAAAATGAAATATAAAATAATTGCTGTCCTGTCTACACTGTTAATCATATCTTTAAGTGGCTGTAGTGCTAGGACAGAAACAAACACAGAAACAAACACAGAAACAAACACAGAAACAAACACAGAAACAAACACAGAAACAAACACCACTAATAGTACTGAAAACCAGATTGTCAAATCGGGAGATAAAAATACATTAATAGTCTACTTTGCTGTTGCGGAAAACAGTGAAGTCGATGCAATTTCTTCTGCCAGTGTGCGTGAAGTGAAGGGAGAAGCTAAGGGGAATATCCGTGTCCTTGCCGAAACCATACAGAGCCAAGTGGGCGGAGATTTCTTCTCCATTAATACTGCTCAAGATTATCCGGGGAAACTGAATACACTCATAGATTTTGCTGCCGAGGAACAAAAAGCAAAGGCCCGGCCCCAATTGATTTCCCATATTGAGAATCTCGATAGTTATGACAGGATTTTTATCGGTTACCCAAATTGGTGGTACGATTTACCTATGCCACTTTACAGTTTCTTTGAAGACTATGATTTCTCAGGAAAGACCGTCATACCTTTCGCCACTCACAATGGTAGTGGATTTTCTAGTACCATAGAGACTATTAAGAAACTAGAACCGAAGGCTGCTGTCATGAAAGGATTCACCGTTAACCAAAGCAAGGTTCAGGATGCGGAAGATGACGTGACTGCATGGCTTGGTGAGCTGGGAATAGTAGAATGACACCAAAGCTGAAATTGAAAATCACAATTGATAGTTTATTAACTGTGCTGTTGCCGATTCTCATGGCCCATATGTTAACGGGGGAGAAAGTGCATGAATGGGTTGGAGCGCTGATGTTGGTACTGTTTATCACCCATAATGCCCTAAATATTAACTGGTATCTAAATCTAGGCCGTGGGAAATACACTCCGCAGCGAATCATGCAAACTATTATCAATCTAATGTTGTCTGCAGCTATGCTGGGGTTGATGATAAGCGGCATTATGATGTCACGCCATGTCTTCTCCTTTCTGCCCATAAATTCTGGGATGTCCTTTGCCCGGAACCTGCACATGCTATCTGTGTATTGGGGCTTTGTACTGATCTCGTTGCATCTTGGCCTGCATTGGAAGATGATTATGGGCATAGCCCATAAGTCATTAGGAGTTCAGTCGGCCCCTCACCGCACTAAAGCAGTGCTTCGATGGATGGCAATCCTAATTGCTGCCTTTGGTGTGTATGCGTTTGTAAAAAACGATATTGCCTCTTACATGCTTTTGAAGATCGAGTATGCCTTCTTTGACCCTGAGCAGTCAGCAATGCTATTCTTTGCAGAATATCTTGCTATGGTGGAATTGTTTGCCGGTGTTTCCTATTATTTGGATAACCACACTAGAGGAGCTTGAAAGTTGATCTTGATAACGAAAAATAAGAAAAGGCTGGCTTCAATGTTACTGTTCATTTTCCTAGCAGGGATATTGACAGCTTGTAACACAACTATTGATAGGGGAAATCAAGCGGAGGGATATGAAGCTGATACCTTTGCTATGGGAACTGTTATTTCACAAAAGGTATATGGTGATAACGGCGAGCTTACAAGCGATCAGGTCATAAGAAAGATAAAATACCTTGAAGAACTTCTCACGTTTAATGCCCCTTTAGGGGATATTAATGAAATCAATAAGAATGCTGGGATAAAGGATATTAAGTTGGATCCAGAGACGATCAAGATAATAGCAAAGGCTCAGGAAGTAGCCAAACTGAGTGCTGGTGCCTTTGATATTACAGTTGGCCCATTGGTGAAAGCCTGGGGGATGGGAACAGACCTTGCGCGTATTCCGACAAAGGAGGAATTGCAAAAATTACTTCCCCTGGTTGATTATAGAAGTTTAACCGTTGATAAAGACTCGGTAGGTCTGAAAAAGGTGGGACAATTACTTGATTTAGGGGGCATTGCCAAAGGATATGCAGGAGATGCTGCCCTAGAGATCTACAAACAGAAGGGCATTGAGTCAGCCTATATTAGTCTTGGCGGTAATGTCGTAACCTTAGGTAGCAAACCAGATGGGAGTCCATGGAAGATTGGAATTAGTAATCCCAGACCTCAAGGAAGCAAAGCAAATCAACTAGTTGGCGCTGTCAAGGTAACAGACAAAGCTGTAGTAACAGCAGGAGACTATCAAAGATACTTTGAAGAAGGCGGGCAACGATATCATCATATCCTCGACCCAACGACAGGATACCCTGCCAAATCGGACCTGATGAGTGTAACCTTGGTTACTGATTCTTCTTTGGTAGCAGATGCGCTTGATACAGCTGTTTTTATATTAGGTTATGAGAAAGGCAAGGAACTCCTCCGTAAATACGGAGGAGTAGAGGCTATTTTTATCACCCAAGATAAAAAAATCTACGTTACTGATGGGTTGAAGGATACGTTTGAATTTATGGATGAAAGCCAAGAATTTGAGTATGTAAACGGAATCATAACCATGAAATGGGGGATTCAATTCCACTATGAAACCATGGCTTAGCTTAAAAAAAGGTGATATTTTCTTATTAGTGATTGGAATGATGGTATTACTACCTCTGTTATGGTTCTATTTCAACGATGGAAGACAAAAGCCAAGTGATGGCCTTAAAGCAGTGATAACACGTGATGGGAAGCTTATGGCTGAAATTGACCTTAACAGTGTACAGGAACCTCAAACTTTTGAATTTCAAGATGGCATAAGAGTGCTGATTGTGGCTGAAAAAGGTTCCATTAAATTTGTGGAAGCGGACTGTCCCGATAAAATCTGTATCAAAACAGGAACCCTTACTAAGCCTGGTGATAGAGCTATTTGCTTGCCTAGTAAAACGATTGTAAAGGTGGAGGATAATTGAAAGTATTATTTAAAGGTATTATGAATGGATAAAAACAAAAAATATGCTGTAATTATTATTTTAGTCACTAATGCGATTATCATTTCATGCCTTGAATCGTTTATTCCAATTCCGATCCCTGTACCGGGAGTAAAGCTGGGATTAGGGAATATCATCACCATGATAGCCATTGTTTTTCTGGGACTGAAGGATGTCCTCTTTATCGTAATCGTCCGATGCTTTGTAGTAGCTTTCCTGACGAGGGGTGTCGTGATGCTAGTCCTGAGTTTAGCCGGTGGCATCTTGAGTACAATTGTAATGTGGTTGCTTTTTAAGAAGCTGTCGAGACTATTTAGTGTTAAAGGGATTAGCATCGCTGGAGCTATAGTACATAGTACAGCACAGATCATGGTAGCAGCGTTTATCTTAGGTCAAGCTGTTGTTATGTATTATCTTCCAGTTCTTATTGTATCCTCTATTATCACAGGTTTACTCACAGGAAGCATTGCTGAGATTGCCATAAAGGAAGTGGCTCTAAAAGGGGTATTCTCCGATGATTACAAACCAAAAGATCAACAATTCCGATGACCTCGACGGTTTGATTAAGTTCATTTTGACGGCAGCTCTTGCCTGTTTGCCGTTCCTTATAGTCGAGCAGATGAATTATGTTATTTTGTCAGTTTATTTATTGGGCGCAGCCTTTGTTCTAAGAGTTAGATTACGAACTTTGATGGTTAGTGCTGCTTCCTATAGCATCATTGTTTTGCTGCCATATTTTTTTGGACTTTTGCTTAGCAGCATTTTATATTTAATGACTGACAACGCCTTATTTCGAGTTTACCAGGGATACTATGAAGTCTCACTAAGACTATTTAGATTGTCTGTAGTTTGGTATGTTAGTATGCTTTACTTTTATACGACGCCTATTGGTACAGTAATTGGGCTTCTGGATAAACTTTTTTTCCCTTTGAAATTGATAGGTGTTCCGGTTACCAATTATTTAAAAGTAGTTATGTGTATAGTTATAGAGTTGAAGGAAACGGGAACTGATGTCGTAAAGAATCTTAGGGAAAGTATGCGTTCTAATATAGGAAGTGAAAAAAAGAAGTTCCAGAGAAATATAACAGGAATATCGCAAATAATAGTAGCATTAATTGTAAATTCTTTTGAAAAATTGGATAAAGTACAGAGTTTCGTTGAAAATGCTAAGCCTGAAGACTTATACGGTTATAGTTTTAAGATAACTAAAAGGGATATAGCCGTCATATTCAGCTTTGTCTTATTAACAACAGTCGTTTCCATTATCGAAAATGGATATTGGTTATAGACTTTGTGAAATAAGAAACGGGAGGAAACTATAATGAGTGCCTGCCTTGACCTTGTGTACGCCGACTCTGACGGCAAATCTCTCGTAGAGCGCATTGAATCCAGAAACGGCGTCCATACCCTTGAGCATGGTGCCGCCATCGGGCTTGGCAATCTCGGATATAAGCTGGTTAGTATCAATGACTGAAATAAAATGACGTATGAAGAAATACTGGAAATTTTGGAAGAATGTTTTTAAGTACGAAAAGAACTTTTGACAGGTCTGTAGTTTGCTAATATTAAAATAAAAATAAGATAGGAGAATCTCAATGAAAAAAGCAACATCAATTTTGATATCCCTGATTATGATATTTTCTCTTGTTGGGTGTAGCAGCAAGAAAACATCCTCCTCCGACAATACGCAAACATCTTCTTCGGATTCTACAACCGTATCGCCTGACAAATCTACGCTGAAGAGCGAGTTGTCGACGGACTCCTCAGGGCAGTCCGCCACTAAAAGCTCCAAGATACTGATTGCGTATTTCACTATGCCGGAGGATGTTAAGACAGATGGTGTGGATGCAATTGCTACAGCTAGTATTGTGGTAAAAGACACAAAAGCATTAGGCAATACTCAGTATATGGCCCAAGTGATTCAGCAAACAGCCGGTGGCGATTTGTTTTCAATTAAATCGGTGCAACAGTATCCGCTGGATCACAAACCGCTGGTAGATCAGGCTGCTGATGAACAAAAGAAAAATGCGCGTCCAAAGCTTTCTACTCGTGTGGAGACTATGGATGACTATGACATAATTTTCCTCGGATACCCCAACTGGTGGGGAGATTTACCCATGCCACTTTACACTTTTCTTGAGGAATACGACCTCTCCGGCAAGACTATCATCCCATTCTGCCCCCACGGCGGCAACGGATTTTCCCGCACTGTCAGCACAATTGCTAAAATGCAGCCCAAGGCAACTGTAAGCAACGATGGATTTACCGTTTCCAGAAATGATGTGGCTGACTCTGAAGCTGATGTGAAGGCATGGCTTGGTGAGCTGGGAATAATAGAATGACACAAATCTCTAGTAGAGCGCATTGAATCCAGAAACGGCGTCCATACCCTTGAACATGGTGCCACCATCGGGCTTGGAGATCTCGGATATGAACTGGTTAGTATAAATGACTGAAATAATTCAGCGTGTAACATACACCCTTGGGCGTTGGGAGTTCATGGAGCAGACTGTTCCATGAACTCTTTTACATTTGGCTACAACCTATAGGTTTACGCTCGTGAACATATAGAGACTTCTGTATAAGTTCAATTCTTTTTATAATGTAAGAGAAATACAAGTGAATTTGATCAAGCTGTCATCGTAGATGAGATAGTTGATGTGGACTTAGTAATTAAACGATTAGGAGGTAAAAAATGCGAAAATTTACCCTAAAAATTCTATCTCTGCTCATCTGCGTCTGTCTGCTTTTGTCCGGGTGTGTAATAAGCGAAACAGCAAATGAGAATGTGTCTGCGGAGAAAACACCCAAGCAAAGTGAATCGGTAAACGGAACTACAGCCACCACGGAGGATATCCCCGTTATAGCTGAAAAACTGATAGAGCAGGTCGCGGCGCCCGATTTAGTGCCGGACGATTACAAAAAAACGTCCGACAAGGCAGGAAACGTAGTCAGAATAGAGTACGACACCTTTAACTATTTGGATGGCAAAACACGGATAACCAAACCGGCGTATGTATATCTGCCCTATAGCTACGATGAAAACGACACCGAAACTCGGTACAACATCATCTATCTGATGCACGGCTGGGGCGGAACGGCCGAGGGCTTTTTGGGTAACAGGGGTGTGCAAACTCTTTTAGACAACATGATTGCAAAGGGCGATATTCCCCCGATGATTGCTGTCAGCCCCACCTTTGATGCCGAAAACAAGGGACAGGATTTTTCCCTTTCGGTGCGGGAGCTTACGGTATTTCACAATGAGCTTGACGCAGAGCTGATTCCCGCTGTTGAGGGACAGTTTCACACATACGCCCAAACGTCAGACAGTGCAGGGCTTGCGGCTTCAAGAGAGCATCGCGCCTTTGGCGGCTTTTCCCTTGGAGCGGTGACAACCTGGTATCAGTTTATCGAACACCACGATAGTATCAAATACTTTCTCCCCATGAGCGGCGACTGTTGGGTACTCGGGCAGTACGGTGGACGTTATAAGCCAAAGGAAACAGCGGAATATCTTGCCAAGTTGGTGGAGGAAAATGGTCTTGAAGCGGACGATTTCCTAATCTTTGGGGGTATCGGAACAGATGACCCTATCTTAGAGCAAATGGATTTTCAGATGCAAGAAATGCTTAAAATGACCGATGTTTTTACGGCAGAAAATTTGATTTATCGAATAAAGCAAGGCGGCAGACACGACTTTGTGGCTGTCGAGGAATACATTTACAACGCATTGCCTGTGTTCTTTGCAGATGAAGGTTGAATAAGTTCGTTGGGTAAAATCGTTGACAATCTTTTAATAAGACAATTGTAGAAAAAGAAGGTGATGTTTTAGACGCGATGAAAAAAGTAGAGAAGACTATCTAAAATTTGAATCCTGTTAATTTATGGAGAGGTTTCACGAAAAGTCTACTACAAGTTTGGTTAGCATGTTTAATAAAAAGGAGAGGTTTTATGAAAAAGACAAAGTTATTCAATATAGTAATGGTGATCGTAATTTCTGTCAGCCTTTTGGCAGGCTGCAGTGCTTCCGTAGAAAATCAGACAATATCATCGAATACAGTAAACAAAGAAACCGTGAAAACAACAGCAGGCCTTCTACAGGGAACAAATAATGATGGTATTTATACTTATCTTGGAGTTCCTTATGCAGAGGCAACAGAGCGATTTGTCCCTGCAGGTGAAGTTAAACCTTGGGATGACGTTCGTAAGGCAGACGCTTATGGTGTAATGTCACCACAGGGCGCCATTCTAGGAATGCCAGTAAATAATGATGAGACTGGTACAAATAATAATTGTCAGAATCTGAATATCTGGACTCCTGGAACAGGCGATGGACAGAAGCGTCCAGTTATAGTTTGGCTATATGGCGGTGGCTTCTCTATGGGAACAGCCAACAATGTTATGAATGATGGAAAGAATCTAAGCAAAAGTGGAGATGCTGTGGTTGTATCTGTGAATCATCGTTTGAACGTATTTGGTCATCTAGATCTGTCTGCTTATGGTGAGAAGTATAAATACTCTGGAAACGTTGGAGTTACAGACAATGTTGCAGCACTAAAATGGATTCATGATAATATTGAAGCATTTGGCGGTGATCCGAGTAACGTTACTGTTTTCGGTCAGTCAGGTGGTGGCGCGAAAGTGCTTTCTCTGATGACCAGCCCCTATGCAAAGGGACTTTTCCAAAAAGGAATCGTACAAAGTGGAGCAACAGAAACCATGGGTGTTACGTTCTCCACCAAGGAAGAAAGTCAAACATTAACAGAGCATATATTAAAAAATCTTGGTATTACACCTGATAACATTGAAAAACTCCAGAATGTTTCTACCCGTGATCTGCAGGAAGCTTCTAGCAAAGCATTGCAGGATACGGCTAATATCTATAAAATTCCTGCTGCTTTTACCGATAATTATGCCATGGAATGGGGACCAGTTATTGATGGAAATTATATGCCTACCAATCCTGTAACAGAAGACGGCTTTGCTGATGCAGGAAACGATATCCCACTTCTAATAGGAAGCAATTTGAATGAGTGGACAACGATGGTGCCAACCAGTGCTCACACTAATATGACAGAGGAAGGAAAAAACGCCTTTGCACAGGCTTATCCTAATGAGAAGGCTTCCGGAGCACAAAATGTAGACACATTTATCCGTTTGCCGATGCTAAAGATTATGTCACATAAGGCAGATCAAGGCGGAGCACCTGTCTATGCCTATGTGTTTACGTGGGAAAATGCTACGCGTGGTTCAAGTCATGGCGCAGAAGTTCCATTTGTGTTTAATAATGTAAGTGGTGACGCCGATTCACAGAAACTGGCTAAAACAGTTAGTCAAGCATGGATTAATTTCGCAAAAACAGGAACACCAAGTGCAGAGAACTTACCGAAATGGGAATCATATGATCGTGAAAACGGAGCAACTATGATTCTTGATACAAAATCTGAGTTGGTGCATAATCATGATAAAAGACTTATGGAACTATTGGAACCAGATTATAGTTACGAAATAAAGCGATGAAAAGTTGGTTCCTGCGAGAACAGCAGATAGGACGAATAATGTGGAATATGTAACTGTTCGGAAAACATTGAGGAAGGTGGTAGTATGCAATATAGGTAGTACAGAATGGTATTTGCCATCTTTTACTATCCGGGCGATGTGGCGTTTTGCCCTCCCGGTGTGAAGCATTGGCATGGTGGCAGTGCAGATACGAGTTTCGCCCATATTGCCGTCAATACAAATCCGGAGCGAAGCGGCGTAGAATGGTTCGACCGCATTTCGGAAGAGGAATACAGCCAGCTGCCAACCGAAAAATAATAGGATGATGAAAATGAAGAAGAATCCAATTATTATCCCAATCATCATAGTCTTGCTGGCAAGTCTTTTGATTTATCTGTTTCTGGGTTCGAAAGCCACAGATGTGAGCAGCGATATACAGAGAAGCGGAGAAGATAACAATGCTTTCTGGCTGAAGAGTATAGGAATTGATTTAGATATTAAAGAGGCAGATACATCATCTGTAAGCACCGAATTTAAGACGGTAAATACGCCGGATGAGATTACGGTTGGAACACAAACCCAAAGAGGTTTTATCAACGATAATGTGTTGCTTTCGTCAAGTGATGGGGATATCCATTACAGCAGCTATATCCCGGAAAACTATGAAGGCAGCGAGCCATATGCATTGTTCATTACGCTGCCCGGATGGGAAGGATTGTATTTTCAGGGCGTCGGTGCGAATCTGGTAGAGGATTTCGGGATGGATGCTCCAAATTATAACGATAAAATGATCATACTATCTACTCAGCTGAATGACTGGGGAGAAACCTCTGCGAATCAGGCAATTGCTCTGACTGAGTATTTCCTGGAGCACTACAACATTGACCCGGAAATGGTCTATCTCCATGGCATGTCTGGCGGAGGAGAAACTGGCTCCATCGTTATATGCAAGAGACCGGATCTTTATACTGCCTACCTGATGACCAGTTCTAAGTGGGACGGTGACCTGAATGTATTGGCAGAGGAAAGAACGCCGGTGTATATGGCGATTGGAGAAGATGACAGCTACTATGGTTCCGGCTCCTTGAAAGAGGCATACAAGACCCTGCACGAGCTGTACGAGCAGCAGGGATTAACCGGGGATGAAATACACGAGCTTCTAGTTTTGGATGTGAAAGAGCAGAAATATTTTTTCGACAGAGGTTTTCGGGACCAGCACGCCGGAGGACTGGCATTCGCGCATGATAAAACGATCATGGGATGGCTGTTCGGAGAACATTGAAGGCGGAAAAAATTAATTGAAGCGAAGGGAACTGATTAATTAAAGTAAGAGTTCATGGAGCAGATTGTTCCATGAACTCTTATTGCGGTTAGTTATAACCTAAAGGTATATACTGGTGAACATATATAGACTTCTGTATGAGCTCAATTATTTTTATAATGATCAAGAGGTACGTTATACATTGGCACTTTTCTGGGTCACTGGACGGACCATGCCGCACGGAATGGAAAGTGCGGCCTGCCAGAAATTACCCAATTATGATAAAGGAGTAGATTAAAAACACCATGAACAACACCTGGAAAATTTACATGCTGGCCCTTATCAGCTTCGTGGTTGGCACTTCACAATTCAGCATCGTGGGCATGCTGGATCAAGTCGCTGCTTCCGTCGGCGTATCGGTATCGACAGCGGGACAGCTTATTACCGTATTCGCGCTCGGTAATGCGATCGGCACGCCCCTTGTCATGGTGGCGACGGCGAAGATGAATCAGCGCAAGCAATTACTATTGGCTTTCGCCATCATTTTTCTCGGCATCGTTTCGACACTCGCTCTTCCGGGCTTTGGTTTCCTGATGGCCTCTCGCGTTATACTCGGGGTTGGAACGGGTGTCTTCGTCGTCACAGCTTATGGAATAGCTGCAAAGCTGGCTCCTCCCGGACGTCAGGGAAGTGCGATGTCCAACGTCGCAATGGGCTTTAGTTCCTCCCTTGTATTTGGCGTCCCCTTGGGCCGCCTGGTTGCAGTAGCATATGGTTGGAAGATGATCTTTTGGGGAATCGGAATCTTCAGCCTGTTGGCAACCTTGGCCGTCGCACGTACGATTCCGGCCACAGAAGGTGGAGCGGCCGTCCCTCTGAGCGAGCGACTTGCCTTCTTGAAGCAACCGAGGGTCGCGCTCACCCTCGGTGTGACGTTCTTGGTATTTGTCGGCTTTTCGGTTGTCGATACGTATATTACCCCCTTTCTGACCACCGTCATGCCGACGATGGAACGGGAAATATGTGTTATTCTCATGATCTTGGGCATAGGAAGCTTAATCGGCGCCAAGCTTGGCGGCTTCTTGGCGGATCGAATCGGTATCGCTCGCACGCTCTTAGGTTCCATGGTCGTCCAGGCTTTCGCCCAAGTGTTCCTCTCCTCAGTCTCTGGATGGGTATTCGTCACCATCGTACTGCTTATGTTCTGGGAGACCGCTTGCTGGACGTTTGGTCCAACTCAAAACTTCAACCTAGTCTCGCTTGCTCCGGAAGCCTCCGGTATCGTGCTAAGTCTGAACAGTTCCTTCGTGCAGCTCGGATTTGCAACGGGCGCCGTCATCGGTGGAATCGCCGTGGGAGGTTGGTCTATAATGGCGATCACTTGGATTAGTGCTATTACGGTCACGATCGCGGCCTCTGTAGCGTTCTTCTCATTCGGTCTCGCTCGTTCGTTCATAAGCGCACGGTGATGATGCTGCACCCGTCATCTTGATATTTAAGTAGGAATGGGGATAATAACTAGGTTTCATGCAATTTAACTGACCTCTATTGACTTGGAGTTCACTCCAAGTGTTATGATATCGAATAACAGGAGGCGAAACACAATGATGATTGCCGAAGTAAGTGAAAAATTTGTTCTTTCACAGGATACGCTCCGCTATTATGAACGAATCGGACTGATTCCTAGTGTGAACCGCAATAAAAGTGGAATCAGGAATTATACGGAAGAGGACTGTAAGTGGGTCGAATTTATTAAATGTATGCGAGGTGCAGGTCTTCCGATTGAAGTATTGATTGAATATGTTGGGCTTTTTCAACAGGGTGATACGACCATTGAGGCCAGAAAAGAACTATTTATCGAGCAACGTAAGCAATTAATAACAAGAATGGAAGATATGAATAAAACGCTGGAACGCCTAGATTATAAAATTGCAACCTATGAACAGGTAGTGGTTGAAAAAGAAAAAGAGCTAAAAAGATCGGAGGATTAGTGTATGAATAAAAAAGTATTAATGCTGTCAGGTAGCCCGAGGAAAGGCGGAAACTCCGATCTGCTTTGCGACCAATTTATGCTCGGGGCAAAAGAAGTAGGCAACCAGACAGAAAAGATTTTTTTGAGAGACAAGGAAATTGGTTACTGCACTGGGTGCGAGACCTGCTACGACACCCATAAGTGTGTTCAGAAGGATGATATGGCGGAAATTTTGGAGAAAATGATTGCTGCCGATGTGATCGTCATGGCGACGCCGGTGTACTTCTATACGATGGACGCGCAGATGAAAACGCTGATTGATCGAACGGTTCCGAGATATGAGGAAATCACTGGAAAGGAGTTCTATTTCATCGTTACCGCCGCCGACAGCAGTAAGCAATCCATGGAAAGGACGCTTGACGGCTTTCGCGGATTTACGTTATGTCTGAACGGTGCAGAAGAAAAAGGGGTTGTCTACGGCGTCGGAGTATGGCGCAAGGGTGACATCAACGGTAGCCCAACCATGCAGCAGGCCTATGAAATGGGAAAAACAGTCTAGGGAGAGACGGTATTTACAGGTATCTAAAAACGAACGGAGGAAAGAATAATGAAGGTAATATTAGTTAACGGTAGCCCTCACGCCAATGGCTGTACTTATACTGCGCTGGAAGAAGTGGCAAAGACGCTAAATACCGAGGGGATTGAAACACAGATATTCCAGATCGGGATAAAACCTCTGGCCGGTTGTATTGCCTGCAAAACTTGTGCAAAAACCGGGCACTGTGCTTTTCCGGACCGTGTCAACGACTTTCTTGATATCGCCAAAGATGCCGACGGATTTATTTTTGGTTCTCCTGTGCATTATGCTGCCGCAGGCGGTGCAATTACTTCTTTCATGGATCGCACATTTTATGCGGACATGCTTGCAGGCAGACAGTCTTTTTATTTAAAACCAGCTGCAGTCGTTGTTTCCGCCAGAAGAGCAGGGACAACCGCCACCTTTGACCAACTCAACAAGTATTTCACCATATCGGAGATGCCGATTATTGCTTCTCGCTATTGGAACATGGTTCACGGTGCCGTGCCGGAAGATGTGAAAAAAGACTTGGAAGGATTGCAGATCATGCGCGTGCTCGCCAGGAATATGGCGTGGTTTCTAAAGTGCAAAGAGGCTGGCACGAAGGCCGGCGTACAGCTCCCAGTGAAGGAAGAAAAAATCTACACCAATTTTATTCGGGAATAATCCAGTTCCTCTTTTCGATATCAAGGTCGTTTCTCAGTGCCTGCCGTTCATCGGCTACCCACGCAGCCTGAATGCGCTGAACTGTGTGAATGTAGCTGTAAAGCAATTTGAAAAGTAAGAAACTGGAGGAAACTATAATGAGTGAATCGATTGATTGGAGCAAAGGGGCAATCTTCCCAATCGGGGAATCCTTGCCGGAAATGTTCAGCAAATATTTTATCGGTCAGGCACATCTGAATATGCTGACAACAACAGGCGTTGGTATCGGCAATGTGACTTTTGAGCCGAAGTGCCGCAACAATTGGCATATTCATCACAAGGGCGGTCAAATTCTGCTAGTAACAGCTGGTCGTGGCTGGTATCAGGAATGGGGCAAAGACGTACAGGAACTGCATCCGGGCGATGTTGTGAACATTCCCGCCGAAGTTAAGCATTGGCATGGGGCGGCCTGCGACAGTTGGTTTGCACATCTGGCAGTTGAAGTCCCGGCAGAGGGCGCTTCCAACGAATGGTTAGAGCCTGTCACTGATGAAGTATACAACAAACTTTAATGACAGACAGGAGAACCCTTTTTATTTTAGGTAGTGCATCTACAGGAGGAATAGCCGAATGAAAGAGGTCATGATTTGGACCGGTGCCGGTCAGATTGGTATGGCTATTGCTAGAAGAATGGACTTTGGCAAAAAGCTTCTGGTTGGCGATAAGAAGCTGGAGAATGCGCAGACTATGGCTAAAATTATGAATGACGCGGGATTTGACGTGGTTCCGATGGAGATGGACCTCTCATCCAGAGATTCCATACGTTGCCTGATTGCGGAAGCACAGAAGTATGGTGAAATCTCTATGTTTGTTAATGCTGCTGGTGTTTCCCCCAGCCAGGCACCGATTGAAGCGATTTTGAAGGTGGATTTGTACGGTACTGCTGTTCTGCTGGAGGAAGTCGGGAGGGTTATTAAGGACGGTGGTACTGGTGTGACGGCCCTAGAGGTGATTTCTATAAGAATATGTTTGCCAAATGCCCGGCAGGCCGTCCGGGCACAGCAGATGAGGTAGCCAATGTGGCAGAACTGCTGATGAGACCGCAGGGAGCATTTATCACGGGTGCTGACTTCTTAATTGATGGCGGTGCAACAGCCTCCTATTTCTATGGTCCCTTAAAGCCACAGGTATAAACAGATAAACGAGAGTCGCATATGAGATCTTATTGATTTAGCATTATTAAATATGAGAGGGGAAAAAGAATGTCCAGCAAAGTATACTTTGTAAATCTACGGGCGAGATCAGGCAAGAGCAATAAAATTAGCAAGATCAGAACCTTATTTGATCGAGCGGGTTTTAATGAGCTCATTCAAAAGGATGATCTTACAGCTATTAAATTGCACTTTGGTGAACGCGGCAGTGATGGCTTTATTAGTCCTCTTTTTGTGCGTCAAGTGGTGGATAAAATTAAGGAGAAGGGTGCTAAACCCTTCCTAACGGATACTAATACACTCTACGGTGGAAGTCGGCATAATTCGGTTGATCATTTACTGACTGCCTTGGAGCATGGTTTTGATTATACAGTGACAGGTGCACCAATTATCATAGCTGATGGACTACGCAGTGATAATATTACTGAAGTAGAAATAAATAAAAAACATTTTAAGAAAGTAAAGCTGGCTAAAGATATTGTTAACGCTGACAGCGTAATTGTATTATCTCACTTTAAGGGACATGAGATGGGTGGCTTTGGTGGGACCATAAAAAATCTTGCCATGGGTGGTGCACCAGCGGTTGGTAAAAAAGAGCAGCATGGTACTAAGATTATAGTCGATCAAGATAAATGTATTGGCTGTGGTGAATGTAGCGAAGTTTGTCCTGAACATGCGATTACTGTGAGTGAGAAAGCGCAAGTTGATTTGGAGAAATGCATCGGCTGTGGCGAGTGTCTAACAGTTTGCCCAGTAAAGGCTAACGGGATCGACTGGCAGACAGACTTAGAGGCTTTTCTTGAACGGATGGCCGAATATGGATATGGCTTTGCTAAGGCACATGAAAAACGTATCGGTTATATAAACTTTCTCATAAACATTACTCCTGATTGTGATTGCGCATCCTGGAGCGATGCCCCAATTGTTCCTGATATCGGTTTTTTGGCTTCCACTGATCCTGTAGCTCTTGACCAGGCTAGCTATGATCTGGTTAATAAACAGCTTGGATTCTCTGACTCTCACCTTTCTTGCAATCATGAATCCGGTGCGGATAAGTTCAAAGGTTTGCGCTCCTATATAGACGGTACTATCCAAATGAAACATGGTGAAGAAATCGGTATGGGTAGCCGAGATTATGAATTAATCGTCCTGTAGTTTGTTCTCAATCGAATTAATCCCAAGGGCTCCTACTATAGAATGGTGGGAATGGGGCAGTCTCAAAAGTCGTTTTCCACAAAGTGTAGGGAATTTTGAACTGTTTAAATAAACACAAGAGAGTGATATTCTAATAAAGGCAGGAGTGTTTAGTACGCCTGCCTTTTGCGATTCAATTTGTTAAGAAATGTTACTCTTTAATGCCAAAGATATGAAAAATTAAATACTTATTGAGGTACACATTATCCTACTTTTGAAAATATACCGAAGAGGCTCTCTATCTGGACTGGTGGCTCAAAAAATCCGGAGCTGGCTCTCGCTTTCCGGAATTCAATTTACTCTGGATTTATTCAGACTTTCAATTTTCGCTCTGGGAGGCATGATCATATCTATTAGGGATGCAGATTGTTAGGTGCTCCAGCAGTGTCCCCTCGCCTCCGCCAATCAAACCCTCGAATTTAGGCGGAGATATACATAACAAAAGCCTTGAGGTACATTCTTTGTACTACCTCAAGGCTTTTTTGTATTTAAACGGAAATCCTGTAAAGTCGTTACCAATATTAGTTAGAGGTTTCTCACTAGATGATGGTAGACTCGGGAGCGGAGCCTTGTTACTTGGAATGATAAGGATGAAAAATAATGTTCGGAAATCACAAAGGTTCTCGATGGACGCTTAAGAACTATTAATATCCCTTAGGTTAATAATAGAGGAAAACAGCCAAAAGTGCAGAATAAATCCAATATCGGTTTAAAAGCAGGTGAGAAAACAAGGGGACTTATAAATATGATTATATCTCTTCCCTCTATCGACTATCGACGATAAACGAGATGGTTTCTTATATTTCTTTTATGCTTGGAATAAGATCGAGGTGGAACAATATAATTTTAGAAATATATCCTAAAATGTAGAAAATGTATATTTAAATTGCATTTCTTATGGGATTGATTTAGGTTTTGGCGTCGGAATTGTGGTACGAACTTACTAATATGGAGGCTTAATATGAGAGGAAAAAGGCAGAGGATATTATTAGTTTTCTTGGTTATGTTACTGATCCTACCTGGGTGTAACATCATTGGTGATAACAAAGATCCTCTAACCCCGTCTAAGCCAGTCACGGTTACGGTGTGGCATTACTACAGTGGCCATATTAAGGACAAATTTGATGTTAAAGTTTCAGAGTTCAATGAAACTATTGGCATCGAACGAGGTATTGTCGTGGACGCTCAGAGTTTAGGAGATGTTCAACAGCTGGCGGACGCGGTCTTTGACGCTGCCAATAAAAATATTGGATCACAACCTTTGCCGGATATCTTTATGGCATATCCAGAAAACGCCTTTAGAATACAACGGGTTACAGAACTGGTAAACTTAGATGAACTATTCTCAAAAGACGGATTAGAGCGTTACAGGGCAGAGTTTTTGGAGGAAGGTCGTTTCGGAAAGGACCAAAAACTTAGAATTCTTCCTATTGCTAAATCTTCGGAAATTTTGTATATAAATAAAACCTTTTGGGACCTATTTTCTAAAAAGACCGGTGCTGATGTACAAACTTTAAGTACCTGGGAAGGTTTGGCCGAGGTTGCGAAAAAGTACTATGAACACACCGGTAAAGCTTTTTTGGGCATTGACTCCAATGCCAATTATATGCTCTTATCAGCCATGCAGCTTGGCAATGAAATGTATACTTTTAAGGATGATTCAGTTCGCCTGAATTTTCCGGTGGTTGTGGCCAGGAATATTTGGAATTACTACTATGTGCCTTACATAAAAGGCTATTTTAAGAAAAATGGCCGTTTCAGTTCTGATGATGCAAAAACAGGCTCAGTTATAGCCTATACGGGTTCAACTGCTGGAGCTGGTTACTTTCCGATGGAAGTGACAGTACATCAAGGGGAAGTTTATCCCATTGAACCGATGACATTGACTTATCCCTATTTTGGAAGTGGTAAATCCTACGCCTTTCAACAAGGCGCTGGGATGTGTGTAGCTAAGAGTGATAAAGCCCATGAGTATGCTTCAGGTGTTTTTCTGAAATGGTTTACTGAACCTAAACAAAATATTGAATTTGCCGTTTCTAGTGGTTATTTACCGGTTATGAATGAGTCATTGGATAAGGAACGGTTGTATGAAGAAATTAAAAAGTCAGGGACAAGCGGGGCCATCACTAATATGATCGAAACGACCCTTCAAATGTTAGAAACTCGCAGGCTATATTACGACAAACCGTTTAAGGGAAGTTACGAAATGCGTTTGCTTCTAGATAGTCATTTATACAATAAAATTTCGAGGGATTTGGAATTGTTGGACAAACGTGTCGCAAGTGGCGAGAAGCGTGAAAAAGTCATTGAATCTTTTGTTTCGGAATCTCAATTTGAACGATGGTATCAGCAGATAACAAAAGAAGCGTCTTTAATATTGGTCGATTAATGGAAGAAAAGGTTATAATGAACAAAATAAGTATGGATAGAAAATCAATATTATTTAGAATGACGAGTTTCGTAATCGGATTGATCATTATTCAATCAATCCTTCTGACTGGAACCTTGATTGCTGGAGGTGTGCTCAGTCAAGCGCAAGAAAATGCTTTTCAGTCTTTTCATGATAAAGTATATAATCGTAATGATAATGTACAAAGAGAAATGAAAAATCGATGGACTAATATGACACCATACATACAAGAATTTTCAAAAAAGTTATCAGAGAATTCCTCAAGTAAATATTTTTTTGATTCATCTATTAAAAACCTGATCGATATGTTAAGGACGACGCAAACAACGGGCGCGTTTATCATATTAAAAGACAAATCGACTTATCCATCCCTATATATTCGTGATTATGACCCGCTGTTAAACGATTATACGAATAAGGATTTGTACTTGATTCTTGGGCCCTCGGATTTGGCAAAGGACCAGAAAATCCCGATGGATCAAACCTGGAAATATGACATGAAATTTGATGAGAACAATAAGAATTTCTTTGAGAAACCATTTGCAAAAGCACCCTTGACATTTAATGCCAATTTATTAGGCTACTGGAATCCGCCCTTCGTTTTATTCCCAAACGATTTGCCCATTATAACTTACACCATGCCCCTTTTTGACGCTGATCAAGTACTAAGAGGTGTCATTGGTGTAGAGATTTCCGTGAATTATTTTAAGCAGTTTTTACCAGCAATAGATTTGCAGCCAAGAGATTCTATGGGGTATTTGATCGGATACAGTGGGAAAGGCATGCACGATATCAAACCAATTTTAATGGTGGGTGCGTTACAGAAACGGATGATTCGAGCGGAAGAATCATTTGATTTGACTAAAGAAGATGATAATCGAAGTATTTATACGATAACGAATCATAACAGTGAAGATAAGGTATACGCTTGTGTAGAACGAATGGGTCTTTATAACTTCAATACACCCTTTGAAGGTGAGTCTTGGTATTTAATTGGGATGATGACAGAAAACAATCTTTTAGACTATGTGCGTAAAATTCAACAAATTCTTTGGATGTCTCTTCTTGCATCCATTGTGATTGGAATAATTGGTGGTTACTTCATCAGCTATCGATTCACCAAGCCAATTACTCAACTTGTCAAGCAGGTGAGAGAAATCGACAATGATAAAGCAATGCATCTCAGTCCTACGGGATTAACGGAAATCGATGCCCTATCTAGTGCAATGGAATTAGCAAACAATGCGTTGCTGGAATCTACAGTTAAAATGTCAAAGATAATTGATCTGGCGGATTTTCCAATTGGTGTATTTGAGATCAGGAGTGATACAGATCGTGTATTTGCTACGGATCAATTGCCTACAATTCTTAACATAGATCGTGCTATCATTCATGAGATCATTAAGGACAAAGGTGCGTTTATGCCCCATATTCTGCTAAAGCTTACTAAGCCTGAAAAAGAAGATGAAAATGTCTATCGAATAGGTAGGGACACAACCAAATATGTTAAAGTAAAAATCGTTGAAAATGAAAATTCCACCATGGGGGTTGTAATTGATGTGACCGATGAGATTCTTGAGAAGAACAAGATTAAAATGGAACGCGATTACGATCCTTTGACTATGATCTACAATAGAAAGGCAGTACAACAACGCATTGAGAGTATCATAGAAAATCCTAAACCACAGGACGCTGCGGCACTCATAATGTTTGATCTCGACTATCTTAAGCAAATCAATGACACTTATGGTCATAGGTGGGGGGACGTTTACATTAATAGAGCGGTTTCGCATCTTTCTAAGGTTGGGGAGGAATGCAGTGTTCTAGGAAGACGTTCCGGGGATGAATTTGTTTTGTTCTTATTTGGTTTTCTGGATCGAGAAGCCCTAAGAAAAGAAATGAAAGCTTTTTACGAAGGGCTAACCAAAGACTTGCTCGAATTCCCAGACGGTTCGCTTAGACCGATAACCATTTCGGCGGGGCTTTTGTGGATTGAAGACTGGACACTTAAGTACGATGAGTTGCTGCACAAAGCAGATGAACTCTTGTACGAAGCAAAAAGTAAAAACAAAGGTTATTATATCGAAAGCGTCTAGAAACAGATTGGTTAGTTTAACAGATTCTTGAATGAGTAGATGTATTGCTCTGCTCAAAAAGCAAAGGCCACCTTGAATGTTCACACTTCAAGGTGGCCTTTGTAGATGTTATAGTGAACCGTATTGAGAGTAACTGTCTACTATATTTAAACATAAGATAGTTAAGAATTGTTGGTTAAGGTTTCTATTAACTTGTAATAATATAATGGAGGTGATTATTGTGTCGAAATATATTAAGAATCCTATCCCTGTTGAGGCAATTGAATATAGACACGGCATGGAGGATGGCTTTGACGATATAGAAGTAGCGATAAGGTTCGGCTTAGATATTCAAAATTATATTTGGCCAGTTAATTCAGATAAAGTGCCCTTTGTTAAAACTCTGGAAGGAAAACACTATATTAGTAAAGGCGATTATATTATAACTGGAGTTGACGGAGAGAAATATCCTTGTAAAAAAAACATCTTTCTCAAAACTTATACTATGCTTAGTTCATGATTATTTATTTTCATGAATTTTAAGGGGGTTTCTGAGTTGCTCAAGCTCCATTACTTTCCAGTTGTTATTTTCTCGGATAATTATTTCAGTAGCTTTATCAAAAAGTAATTGTTCTCTGTTTTCACCATTATAAGGTAATAATTCACATTCATAGCGATCTTTCTCGCGTTTTAGATTTTCAGCTGTAGTTCGATAATCAATCCACTTATTATGGAATCCAAATGTAGCCAAAATTATTGAGATTAGAGCAACAACCGTACTCATTAGAGCAACAATATATCTGGCAATGGGCCAAACATCAAGAAATAAAGTTGTAAAAGGTATGAATGTTGATATTACACCCTCTAGGACAACAATAGCATAGTACCACTTTTTTAACGAAATGGACTTATTATCATAATATTTAAAGTAACCATTTATATAATCTATAACGTTGCATTTATTAGTTGTCACAATATCACTTCACCTCAGTTACCTAGCACATTAATTTTCTTGAGTTTTCTTCAATGATTTGAGCTGCCCTTATAGGGGAAGCGGCGTAATAAATATTTTTTTTAATATATTCAGGTATTCTGCTATCCGAATTTGCAGTAATATCGATGATAATAGGGCAGATTTCTCTTAAATTCCCGAGTTTTGATAGTCTTATTGCTTCGGATAATTCTTTTTGTACATTCGCACTGCTTAGGGAGTTATCGGATATAAAAACCACAAATAAATCTACCTCGGGCAATGATTTAATAATCTTTTCCATGGTAATATTCTTTTCAATGGCCGACCGGTAACACCGAATATGGCAGTAATCATTTAAGGGCTTTAAGTTATTTAGAATGGTTTCAAAGTCCTTAATATCTTTGCTACTATGTGATAGAAAAATAGTTATCATTTTAACCTCCAGGAGAGTTTAATACATTTTATGTGTGAAGATTAATATACATGCTATATACTTTGGAATTTGTCGATAGCCGTATGGAATGTGTACATAGTAAAGTAATCCTCGCCTAAATTTCCAGGAGGGAATTACGCTTGCTATAAAGGCAAAATAAAAAGCCACTATTTCTAGCAGCTCATGGTTTATTATAAGAGCACGTAATGATCTTACCTAACACCAATATAGATCCCTTATCACCTAGTTATGATCTTGCGACCATAAAAAAGCAAATCACAACCCATATTAATGATTCGTTCGACCTTACAAGATATCTACACAGCTACATACAACCTTTCGGCTGTATATAACCGACTCTCTTACACATACATACATCTACCAACATATGGTTGGGTAAGAAAACTCAACACCCGGCAAAATCTTAGCTCGACCCTTTACGATAAGTTGGAACCTCAAAGCAATCGGAAATAGACTGCAGTAAAGCTTTTCCTAACCACAAAGGATCTTCCCTCCGACTATAGACAAGCGATTACCACCTGTAAATAATCTTTGGCCGACCCATATACACCCAGTAAAGAGCATATATAAATCTTGACTCAACCATTACGTACCCTTATGATCATAGTGTTGCCTTTAGTTCCTTATATTATGATGGTAAATTATGAGAGAATTTTTCTTATGTCATTGCAGCAAGAATTCCGCAATGGAAGCTGATAATCTTTGATGCAACTATTACAGAAGAGGAGAATAGACAATTCAATGAACAATCATCTAAACGATTGCACCAGTGCTTCCCCTACAGTCACGCATGAGCGTCGGTTACGGACGGCCATCATATTGGGCTCGTTGTCAGCTTTTGGGCCATTGTCAATTGATATGTACTTACCGGCCCTACCGATTTTAACAAAGGATTTACACACTAGTCCATCACTTGCCCAGTTCAGTCTGACAGCTTGTCTACTCGGCCTAGCCTTGGGGCAATTAGTTGCAGGTTCACAAAGCGATGTACGTGGGCGGCGTATACCACTTTTGATCGGACTAGCTATCTATACTTTCTCATCGTTACTTTGTGCGATAAACCCATCTATTTGGGGATTGATTTTGCTGCGCTTCATTCAGGGATTCGCGGGCTCCGCAGGCATTGCAATTTCACGCGCCGTAGTTAGGGATCTATACTCAGGTTCAGAGATGATAAAGTTTTTTGCTCTTTTAATGTTGGTCAATGGCGTCGGGCCAATTTTAGCGCCAATTATAGGTGGACAGCTTCTACAGTTCACTTCTTGGCGGGGGATATTCCTTGTTTTGAGCCTCGTTGGTATCGTCATGCTCATTGCAGTCTTTTTTGCTTTACCTGAGACATTGCCTCTTCAACGGCGGTCCCAAGCAGGTCTGATGAATACATTGAACATATTTAGCGTCCTTATCAGCGATCGTGTTTTCATGGGCTATGCCTTGCCTCAAGGACTTGTAATGGCAGCAATGTTTGCGTACATATCTGGTTCACCATTTGTTATCCAAAACATTTTTGGGGTCTCCCCACAAATGTATAGTATCTTCTTTGCAATCAATGGGCTCGGTATTATTCTTTCTAGCCAAATCACAAGCAGACTGGCAAGTCGAATTACTGGAACCAGACTCTTCATCGGTGGTCTAGTCCTAGCTGCGATAGGGGGCATCAGCTTGCTAACGATGATTCTCGGTGGAGCAGGACTCGTAGTAATCTTAACATCTTTGTTTGTAGTCGTATCCAGCGTCGGAGTCGTATCGACTGCTGGTTCTTCGTTAGCTATGGAAAATTACGGTCATTCAGCTGGCAGTGCCTCTGCGTTGCTAGGTTTATTTGCATTTGTCATTGGCGCAATCGTCGCCCCACTCGTAGGCCTTGGTGGCGAAAATACTGCCGTACCCATGGGTATAGTCATCGCAGTCACTGAAGTCGGCGCTATTCTATGTTACATGATATTGAGACCCAGAATAACATCGGGTACCTCTGGATAGCCACTTTAGGGCTAATTATTAGCCTTGTTACCCCCCATTTAAGACCAACTTGGAACCTACTCATTGATTTAATTAATGTAGTAGCCCCCTGTTTATAAATCTAGAATTGAATTCATATGCATAGCAGGAAGATAGGAATCGAATCTTTAGTAGAATTAATTATAGGAGGACATGTTATGAAAATTTCAAAGAAAGATGCGTTGACTTGGTTTGAATTCTTTTCAATATTGCCAGAGGATGAGGAAGTTATGACAAAACAACAAGAAATCATTTACGCTACCTTTGCACAAATTGAGGCTACGATCGATCATAGAAATGATATGTTAATGTCGGAAATCAGAGGCTTGAAAACTTTAGAGAATAGAACATTTTTTGTGGGAAATGAAAGCAAATTCCCCAATGGATGTCGTTCTTGTCTGTTGGGAACCGGTTTGAGTGCAATTAGGAAAACGAACAAATGTAACTTAGAGTGTAAGTTCTGCTATCATTATGGAGAACTGGATGATATTGCTCCGGTTGGCGAGGGTATGTGGGAAATCGGAGACACAAAATTTTATGAGAAGGACATTGATTTACTTCTTTCCATCCAACA
>LOEW01000111.1 GCA_001516045.1 Desulfosporosinus sp. BRH_c37 | reverse complement strand
GTCCAGTTCACCCTCCGACAGCTCGCCGGAAGCCGGCGCGTCGGGCAGGACGACGGTCATGTGCGCCCCGGCGTTTTCAATGAATTTAATCCCGACGCCGATGGGTACTTCCTTCCCCGCCGCTTTTTTGATGGCCGCATTCGGATTCTCCAGGCAGAGCTGCCGAAAGGCGCTGTCTTTCAGCGACAGTTCCTTAACCTTTTCCATGGCTTGCCCTACTTCTTCCTGGGTCCAGCTAATCAATGGCAAAACCTCCTTTTATACTTCTTATTAATCATGATAAAACTCCAACCGTTAACAAAATCGTTAATAGAAATAGCTTTTTTAACTATTTTGCCTATTTTTCTTGTGATGACTGTAAATTATAATGTAATTAACCGCTCAGAATTGAATCAGAGGTGGTGTAAAGATGCCCGCTATCTCCAGCGCACGGCTGACCGCTCCCAATCCGACCGCCCGGGAAATCAGGCGCAAAAAAATTATTGACGCAGTCGTCAATAGTAATAAAAGGCTTGTCTATGTCCACGGGGGCGCGGGCTACGGCAAAACTACCTTATTATCCCAGCTGGCCGCGTTACACAAAAATGCCGTCTGGCTCACCCTGGACGAGGAAGGCGATGTTCTCACCTTCGTCAACGCTCTGAGCGAGGCCACGCGGCGGACGCTTCCCGCTTTTGACTTTACCGCTGCCGAATATCTGATCTATGAGCAGAAGAATAATTTCCTGACGATTCTGGCCAATGCTTTCTTAAGCAGTATGGAAAAGTCGGCCTTGGATGTGCTGCTAATTATCGATGATCTGCAGACCATCGAAGATCCGCAAATCAAAAAACTGATTGCCCGAATTATGAGGCACGCGCCTGAGCATATCAGGCTTTGCCTGGGCAGTCGGGAAGCCCCCTGGCCGGAGCTTGTCCCTTTGCTCGTCAGAGACGAAATTTTGGAAATAACCCAGCAGAAACTGGCCTTCACCAGGGATGAAGCCGCGCAAATCCTGGGTTTTGCCGATGAGGCGATTTATTCCATCAGCGAAGGCTGGCCTATCGCCATCACTTTATTCAAGGTGCTGTGGGAAAACGGCGTGTCCCTGCCTGATGTCCCGGCCCGGGGCAGCGAGGCTTTATATTCTTATCTCTTTTACGAATGCTACAACCGGCTGTCGCCGGAAATGGCGGATTTTTTCCAAGCCACCGCCTGCTTCAAGACCCTGGACAGCCGGATGCTGGATGCTGTTATGCAGAAAAAAGATACCGGGCTGCTCCTGGAAACCTTAGTCTCCCATAATATTTTTACCATCAGAATGAATGACGCCCAGTACCGTTATCACGCCCTTTTCCGGGAATATTTACTTTCCGGCGTCGCTGCTTGTGAAAAAATTTCCTGGCAGAACAAAGCCCTCCAGTATTACTTTGCGCAAAAAGATTATGCCCAAGCCGCTGAATATGCCATCAACGCCGAAAATTCAGAAATGCTGCAGAGAATCATTGTGGCCAGCTATAAAGACTATATTAAGAACGGGAATTTCAGCGAACTCAGAGTATGGTTTAAAGCCCTGGAAGATACCCCTGCAATCTCAAACGGAGAATTTTTACTGGCCAAAGGCGTCTTTTTATCCAGCATCGGCAACTTCAGCCAGGCCCAAACCTGCCTGGAGGAAGCGCTCCCTCTATTAAGCGCGGATGATCGGGAGCTTCAGATTGACGCCCTCTTACATAAGGCCAGGGTGCTCAGAAATTCTGTCTCCTTCGAGGAGTCCAACAAGCTGCTTGACGAACTTCTGGACAATAGCGGTAATCTTCCGCATAACAAGCTCTATGCCATTGCCATCGAAAAAATATATAACCTCTGCCTGAACGCCCAAATAACCGACGCCTACGCCCTTTCCTCTCAAATGATCGAAGCGTGTGCCAGGGCAGGCGATTTGCAGGTAAAAGCCTGGTTTGAGAGGTATTTGTGCGCCATCCATTTTTTTGCCGGAAGGATCAAAGACGCGGTCCACTGTTATGAGAAATCCCTGGCTATTCCGGAAAATGAGCGCCAATATCTGGACACGCACAATGTGGGCATATATGCCGCAAAGTCTTATCAAGTACTGGGTGAAGAAAATAAGGCTGTGTCCATTATCTCCACAGAACTGCAAAAGCTGAGAAGTACGGGAAGATATGAAGAAATGTGGATCGCTTATTCATTTGCCGCGGAAATTCATTATCACATCGCTTACAGAGACAGAATGAACGGCGGCGGCCAGACCTTTGAGACTGCGATAAAATATTTCACCCTCGCCGATGAATATTCTCTTCTGTACCGAACCAGCAGGTTCCAGATGCAGTGGGCGAAAATGCAGAGGCTGATCTGCAGCCTCATGTTTGACAGCGGTAATAAAGAATTTATCGTAAACGAAATTATCGCAAATCTTGATGATGTCAACGATTATTCCAAAACCATCGCTTTAGGCAGACTCTTTGTTTATTTTACTTCGGTATCCGATTTTCCCAGTGCCGTCAAATACGCGAAACTATCGATAGAAATCGGTGAAAGATCAAATATCATGATTATTCCGATCATAGCATACGGAATTCTAGCCCGGGCCGCCATCACTCTAAAGGATCAGGATCAGGCTCAGGCGGTCCAATTGACCGCCAAATATCTGCAGCTTTGTGCCGAAAATGGCATCTATGAATTTTTCCGCATTAAAAAGGTCTATTTCCCCATTCTGGAATTTGCCCTTGCCAACGGAATAGAACTTGCATTTACCGAGCAACTGATGGCCTTGGCCGGTTATAAAACAAAAAAAGCCTATATCAAAACTTTAGGCGGATTCTCAGTTTTCCCGTACAAAAACAGGCAGGAGCCCTTAAAAATACGGACAAAAAAAGCGCGGGAGCTTTTAGCCTTTATGCTCGATGCGGGCAGTGAGGGCGTTACCAAAGAGCAAATCTATAACGCCATCTGGGCGGAATCTGAAACCAATGACGTCAAAAGGTTGATTGGCGTTAATCTGACTAACATTAAATACGACCTGGCCTGTATAGGAATTGAAAACCCTATTATAAACCAGGGAAAGCATTACAGTATTAGCCGGGAGGAAATCGCTCTGGATATTGACCTTTTCACTGAAGCGGCTGCAGAGTTCAAGCTGCAAAACAGCAAGGAAGCGGCCCAAAAGATCCTGGAACTGTATAAAGGCGAGTATTTAAGTGATTTTGAAGCCTTTTGGGCCGTAAGTAAAAGGCTAAAATACGCTGAAATCTATGAGGTAGCGTTAAAATATTGCCTACAAGGGAATCAGGTTCTCAAAATTTAAACCCACCTTGACTTTAAATTCATCTGCAAACTGGTAGAGCCCAATTATTGCCACGATAATGGACGAGCCAGCGTTGATCCGGTCATACTTTTTAAGATAATGTTCTTAAGTTATCTATTTGGGATTCGGTCCATAAGGCAAACCATTCGGGAGATCCAAATAAACATTGCCTATCGATGGTTTTTGGGACTTAACTTAACTTAACTTAACTTAACATAACCGGTTCCTCACTTTTCAACCAGGGAGCATGAGCAAAAAATCAGCACCACCGATCCGAAAAGTGGCTAAATATCTGGCCTTTGACTGCGATGATCCTCTGGATATCCAGACCGTAGTGTTGTCCTCAAAGGATTAATGACGTCTCAGTCTTTGAGCGAAAAGTCACTACGTGCCCTTGCAGCCATTTGTTGCATATTTTGATAAGTTGAAACACTTCCTTCAAGAGGGAGAAGGTCTTCTAATAATATGTGGATATCATTCTCTGATCAACATATAAATGAAGTTCTTTGACGCATTAAAATAAAATAACCGGTTACATATTATTGTTTTTCTTTACAGTGATGGAAGTCTAGATAAAATAAACAATATTGCAAAATCCTTAGTCGAATAGCAAAAAGCCTTGAGGCTGTACAAACTTTATGTACCTCAAGGCTTTCGTCATACTGGCGTTTGACAGTTAATTAATTCGAACCCTTGCGTAGCTTATCTATACTAAGAAAAGAGATAGTATTTAAAGTACACAACGAATAAAATATCCCTGATATCGTTACTGTGTTTACATCTTAACTATACCAAGAATACAACGTATTCATAGTATACAACGTAGCCAGAATGTCCTAGGGTGTTTGATCAAACTATCTGGTTAGTTGTCCGGGTGCCACGAGGGATACCGGAGCCGAAGGCGAGGATATGCTCGTTGGCATCCCATGGACAACAGCTCATGTAACAAGCTAGAGGACCGAAGGGACATTTTCCTCCGCAGAGGACAAATGTCCCTTCCGGCCAGCGCCGAGCGTCGTAACCTTTCCCCGTCGATCTACGTTCTTCCCCATGAATTAATAGGTACGTTGTTGACATGTAAACAACGTGCGAGGCCCCTAAAGATGCGGCTTCTCACTTCTTTAGTATAGATAAGGTATGAAAGGGTTCCAGAACTTAAAATTTAAACGTGCCACTAAAATTACCTTTTTGTGGTAATTACTCTTAGCGTTTTATAGTTTGTACTCTATCAGGTACTCTAGACCCTACGGCTTTAAACGCTATTGCTGCAGCACTGAGTATTGGTTTGCAGAATGTATAGGCCATCAAAGAGCTCGGCCTGTTTTAGTTTTTCTTCATTAATGGTCGCTGCTTCTTCCACGACATTAAGATAGCGCTTGTATTCGCTGTTACCAATTAGGTCTTTTAGACTGCCATGCTCTAATCGCTTACGGAGTTTCTCTTCGATTTTTTTCTAACGGCTACATCTCTCTTAGCCTCTTCTGCGTTAATCTCTCAATTTACAATAATATCAAAAAATCAGCCTCCTGTCGCAGATTACAAAGGTTTTCTGCAACACGAGGCTCTATCATATCAACTTGTTAATACAATATAAAGACAAGATAGGATGTTCAGCTAGCAGGTTCCCATTTACATCGTACAGGAGAAATAATTGTATTTTCCTTTTTCAATTCTTTAAATGCCTTATCAATTTCTTTACGGTCCAGTCCAGTTAATTTTTCAACCTCACCCGCACTTACAGGTTCTCCTGCTTCTCTCATTGCTTTCAGCACATCTTCTTTAATACTCATTTCTACCCATCCTTTTCAAAACTAATTACTATTTCTTTTATCATTGTAATTTAAGTTACTTAGCATTGGATCCCCATACATTTATAATTAACCAGTCTAAAAACCCCTGTGTCTTTCTTAATACAAAACGTCAAACACTCTGGTTGTATTATCCACACTTTGAACTGCATTTATTCTAGGACAGCTAACATCGACTAAATGCAGTTCCAAAGTACCTACTGGATATGACAACCACAGAAATCCTTACGTAGGAGTAGACTCTTCATTGATAATCCTACCAAAACTATATACCATCAAACCCGCATGATACCAAGGCTTTCAGCTCACCTAAAATGGCGATAGGTAAAGCATTGATATTATCTCCACTTTTTGCCGGCTAAGTCGGAGGGATTGCTCCCTCTTTCTCGCCTAAGAACCGTACGTGTTGATTTCCCAACATACGGCTCAAGTATACCTTTATCCAAAAGTGATTTTAAAGCACTCCCGCCAATCTCTTGCCCTTGATAACTTTGTAATACTGGGCAATTTGTGCTGGCGTTTGGATTTCTCCCTTTGCTGGGAATGCCTCGTGATAGTCTATGTGGCATGAAATGTGAACTAGTTGAAGGTTCTTGTATGCACCTGTTCCACCCTGTATTGCAGGATGTTTATGATGTGGTTCCAGGTCTTCCTTAAAATTCACTATGCTCATTTATAGCACTATTAAGCATTGCGATTTCCTTCCAGCAATTCTACAACAATAAGAACACAGCAACTTTATCAATATAGACAGAAAACAACTTCCCTCTACATGGAATAGCACGATTTACGCTTGCAACATCGTGCGATTTTGATATAATGAAATCATCTAATATTTTGGACAAGGGGTGGTTTGAATGCTTATTACTGCGACTGAATTTAAAACAAATATCGGAAAGTATTTAACACTCGTTAATGATGAGGAAATTATCATCACCAAAAATGGAAAGGGTATTGCTAAACTCACTCCTTTAAAAGAAGACAAGGTGGAAATAATGAAGTCATTTTTTGGTTCTCTCTCTAATGATATTTCTTTAGAACAGTCAAGAGAGGAAAGATTAAAGAAATATGAACGTACTGATTGATACAAATGTCATTCTTGATGCAGGGCTAAACCGTATACCTTTCAATGCTTCTGCAGAAAAGATTTTACTTCTTGTTGCAGATGAAAAAGTGAATGCCTCCATTACTGCAAGCACCGTAACTGATATCTACTATTTTCTTAAAAGAGATTATCATGATAGTAATCAAGCAAAAGAAATGCTTATTAATTTTTTTAACATATTTGAAGTTATTGACGTTACAAAAAGCGATTGTGAAAAGGCACTCGTTCTGCCAATGGATGATTATGAAGATGCCTTATTAGCAACTTGTGCTAAACGCAGGAGAATTGAGTTAATCATTACTCGCAATCTGAAAGACTTTGCTGGGTCGCCAGTTAAAGCAATTTCCCCTGATGACTTCCTTACTAATTATTTTTAATAAACATAATTCTTTTAGCAAATGCTTTAATGAAAGTAACCACGATTTGATAAATTCAAGTCGTGGTTACTTTTCAATAGTTGAGGGTAGAATCCTCCACTGAAGTCTCGAATTTCAGCTTTAGCTGAACGAGTTCACTATAAATCTTTATAAACTACTTAACCTTCATAGAACATGTGACTTATTATATGATTAAGGCTTTAAAATAATTTTAATAACGTTTTCTTCTTTTCTTTCAAATAATCCGTAGGCCTTATCGAAATCTTTTAGAGGCATGCGATGGGTGATTAAGGGACTCGTATCTAGTTTTTGATCAGTGATCAGACTCATAAGCCTGCGCATGTTGCCTAGAGAGGCCAAACCCACTTTGACAGTAATATTTTTCATTAACAAGGTTTGAATGGGGAAATCGATGTTGCCCGGGAAAAGCCCTACAATCGATAATATTCCTCCCACACCTATTACCTGAGCCGCAGTGTTTACAGTTACCGGGTGCCCTATAGCTTCAATAGCTGCATTCACCCCTTGCCCATTCGTAATCTCCATGACTTGGGATACAGCATTCTGCTGGGATGAATTGATGATATGAGTTGCCCCCATGTTTAAGCCTGTCTGAAGTCGATTAGGCAGAATATCGACTAGTATTATTTTAGAGGGCGAAAATAATCGGGCAGTCTGGACCGCACAGAGCCCGACCGGACCTGCTCCGAAAATGGCCACCGCATCCCCCGGTTTTAAGGCGCAGTTGTCCACTGCAAAATAGCCTGTGGTTAACATATCGCCCACAAAAACAGCCTGTTCATCACTTATTTCAGCGGGAATTCTGACCAATGACGAATCCGCATGGGGAACCCGTACAAATTCTGCCATTCCGCCGGGTAGATTGCCCCAATTAGAACCACTACCAAAAATGGCCGAATTCATACATTGGCCATACTGTCCCTTCCGGCAATTTTCACAGATACCGCAGAATGGTGCAGGCGGGGCAGCAACCCGATCTCCCAGTTTAAAATTCTTTACTGCATTACCTACTTCCTCTACTATACCAATGAATTCATGACCGATAATAAAGGGGGGACTGGGTGGAAAATATCCATCTATTATGTGAACATCACTTGTGCAAATAGCCGTGGCTGTGACTTTTAAAACCACATCCGTTGGATTTTGGAGTATTGGTTTTGGCACTTCCTCTAAAGCAACCAGTTTAATTCCCTTTACGACTGCTGCCAGCATAAATTCTCCTCCTTTTACTTTTCACATGAGTAAACTCAGGGTTTAGGGTTTAGGGTTTAGATCGGAACTTATTAAAATCCGGCCTTCTTTTTTGCTTAAAGGAGTTAATTCCCTCCATCAACTCGTCTGAGCCCCATTGAAGTCCAATTGCAGTCATCCCCCAGTTGAAAGCAGGCCATAAATTATCCGATTCAAAATTTAAAGCAGTTTTGCTCAACTTTAAAGCTTGAGGACTCATGGACAAAATCTCTACACACCATTTCTGGACTTCTTCATCAAGCTGATCGGCCGCAACTACTTTATTGACTAAACCAAGTTTTTCTGCATCTTGAGCAGTAAGCATCCTGCCAAGAAAAACGATTTCCCTGGCCTTTTTCTCCCCTACAATGCGGGGAAGAAGCTGAGAAGCTGCCCAGAGCGGAACGGCGCCAATTTTAACCTCACCTTGACTAAACCGGGCATGCTCCACACAAATCGACATATCGCATAAGATGTTCAGTTCATTACCGCCGCCCACACATGCCCCATTCACAGCGGCGATTACCGGTTTGGGCATATTTCGGATTAATACCGTAAGTCGCAAAAGAAGTCTATTTGTCTTCTGCACCCATTCTTGAGCATTGCCTTCATTCATTTCGCCAAGATCCCCGCCCGTACAAAATGCCTTATTACCCGCACCTGTCAGTACGACAACCCCCACAGATAGATCATCTGTAGCGTCCTCGAAGGCATCAAGCAGCTCGTCCAAGGTCTGCATACACATAGCATTCATTTTTTCCGGTCTATTGATGGTGATCCAAGCAACTCCAGCATCCTTAGTGTAGATAATGTCCTTGTACGGCAATACATTCCCTCCCCAAAAACTAAACTGCCAAGATGTTGATGGTTACGGACCGGGCATCTCCCTGTAAATCTCCCCCCATGCAATGCGCCAGACCTACCTTAGCCTTCGGCACCTGCCGGGCACCAGCCACGCCGCGTAATTGCTGCACAATTTCCACAATCTGAGCTACTCCGGTAGCTCCTACAGGATGCCCTTTGGCTAACAAGCCGCCACTAGGATTAACAGGAATACTACCCCCTAACCAGGTTTTTCTTTCCTTGAGAAGTTTTCCCCCCTCACCCGGAGGACAAAGACCAAGACCTTCATAATGAATGATTTCGGCAATGGTAAAGGCATCATGAAGTTCAATCACGTCTAAATCCTCTGGGCCCAAGCCGGCTTGTTGATAGGCCTTTTGAGCAGATCGGGTATCAGCAGGCCACTGGGCTAAATGGGGTGGGTTATCATAACTGCCGCTTAGAAGGACACTGGCTTTAACTTGCACTGCTTTACTTCCAAAGCGTTTAGCCATGTCCGAACGACAGATAACAACGGCGGCAGCACCATCACCCTGAGGGCAGCAACTAAGCCTGGTTAAGGGACTGACCACCATTGGCGAACCGAGAACTTCTTCGACAGTCACTGTCTCCTTGTACTGAGCATTAGGATTTAAAGCGCCGTGCTGATGGTTTTTCACGGATACCAGGGCCATTTCTTCTGGTCTCAATCCATATTCCTTAATATAACTATTGGCTCGCATGGCAAATGATCCGGGTACGATAAAACCGAGTTTAGTTTCCAAATCATTTGCTCCCGCATCCAGGACCTTCTTTATCGGTACATACATTTTCTCCACACCAAGAACTAAGGCTACTTCGGCCGCGCCGGATTCGATGGCTAAGCAGGCCAGATAAAACGCGGTTGATCCACTCGTACAGGCATTCTCAACATTGATGACTGGAATCTGATGAATACCCAAACCCCACAGTATTTTTTGACCGATCGTAAACTCGCCAAATAATTGGGAAGCCAAGGCATTACCGGAATAAGCTGTTTGAATGTCGGCAGGAGTGAGGCCCGCGTCACGAATGGCCTCCCAGGCTGCGGCAAATCCTAAATTTTCCAGGTTAAGGTGCGGAAACTTGCCAAAGGGGGTAATCCCCACTCCGATAATCGATACATTCATGTTTCCACCTCGTTGGGCGGTTGAAAATAATAACCGATAACTTCCTCTCCTTCGGAGTCTTTTCCTGTAACTCCAACCGCCAGGGATACTGGTAAGCCAATCTCCAGTTTGCCTTTATCACCTATTAGTCGGGCAGGCACAGTTATCCCGTCCGCCAACAAAACATAGCCTACCGTATACGGCTGTTCCGGAATAAGTTTTGACTTGACAAACACCTGTGTGCAGGAAAAAACTATTCCGCTGCTAGCCAATAAGACTGTCGATAACTTATCACTATAACATTTTGGACAAATTTTTCGTTCTGGAAAGTATTTACTCTCACATTGGAGGCATTGGGAAGCAATTAATAATGGTTTTCCAAATTCCTCTTGCCATAATCCATCTTGAATTGTTTTCGACACCGAATCCACCTCATTTACTATCCCTTCAATCTATCCCAAGTCTGGTTATTGACCCCTTCCTGGCGCAACTTATATTTTTCCACCCGGTCCGTGGGAGTCTTGGGTAAAGAACCTCTCAATTCGACATAACGGGGTACCATAAAATTAGCCATGCGCTCTTCACAATGAGCAATCAGTTCTTCAGGGGTAAGGCTAGCGTTAAGTCTTGGTACTACAACCACCTTTAACTCATACTCTCCCAACGGGTCAGGTACCGCAACTGCTGCAGATTCCAGCACCTTAGGATGCGTATTTACTGATCGCTCTACTTCAAACGAGGAAATGTTTTCGCCCCGACGCCGAATAACGTCCTTTTTCCTGTCCACGAAGTAAAAAAAGCCTTCTTCATCCTGGTACCCATAGTCTCCAGAATGAAACCATAAGTTTTGATAGGCTTCCAACGTTTTGTCCGGCTGCTTGTAGTACCATTTCATCATGCAGTACGGTTCTTCCGGTCGTGTCACAATTTCCCCGACTTGACCAGTCAACAATTGATTGTCCGCTTCATCAACAATAGTCACCTGATAGCCCTTCGCCGGCTTGCCAATCGTTCCAACCTTTCGATTGGATACAGTGTTCATTAGAATCATGCCACACTCAGTCGAACCATAACCTTCATAGATTCGGACCTGAAAACGCTGCTCAAATTCTTCCCAGGCGGCCTTGGGAGTTCCGGCGGTGAACACTTGGCGTAGGGAATGGTGGACATCTTTTTCACTGGGGTCTTGTTTTAGAAGCATCGATATCACACTTCCCGGCAAATTGGTTGCGGTAGCCCCGTATTCATCAGTCTCCTCCCAAAACCTGCTTACACTAAAACGTTTGACTAGGACAACACTTGCATTAGCAGCCATTGCGGCCAAGATAGACATCATCTGCGCGTTGCCATGAAACAAAGGCAAACAAGCATAAAGCACATCATTTTCGGTATACCCCAACTGATTGGCATTGGAAATACTAAGATTGATGACATACTTGTGGGGCAGGACCACTCCCTTCGAAGGTCCGGTCGTCCCCGATGTATAGAGGATGCAGAAGTCATCTTGTCCGAGAGGCTCGCTGCCTATCAAGGTCATGTCCCCAACATATAAGTCTTCAAAGGGTAAGAGCGTAAGCTTCTGAAAATTGGGCATTTCCGTTTGTTCTTCCTGCCACACAAATAACTTTTCTAATTTGGCAAGCTCCGGTTCGATTTTGGCGATAGTACCTAGGTAGTCAGCATCAACGATCATAAACCGAGCATCGCTATTGTTAATTAAATAGCAGAGCAGATCCCCTTTATGGGCTGTATTGATCGGCACCTCCACGGCGCCGATCTTTACCAAACCCAGCCAGGCAGAGACAAATTCTAAACTATTAGTCATCATGATACAGACCTTGTCACCCGGCCCGATGCCCTGGTCTTTCAGTCCGTTGGCCATTCTGTTGGTAAGTACATCCAACTCGCGATAACTGACATCCCGACCTTCAAAATGAAGAAACCTTCGGTCGCCATTTCTGGCCGCTTTGTCCCTAAGGAACTCTAATACACTGTCACTCATCCCCCTCACTCCTTGGGGGCTTGGAAGGGTTTGGCCAATTTCCATAATACCTCAATACTTGTTCCGACGGTTTTTGGGTCAGCCAGCGCCGTTCAAACTCGCTATAATCTTCACTACTGGCAAGTCGCTTCTGGCGTTCATCTGCTCTCCGTTGCTCCGTAGCGGCATGATCCACCCTTAAAGTTACCGAATCGTAAACAACATGATAGACGTTATCCGCTGTCCAGGCAGAGGATAGGCCATCTTTAATATCCTGAACTACCATTTCAGGATCACGCTCCAAGACATCCCCATAACCACCACCGCCACCGACTGCAGCAATAAATACATCGCCCTCCAGCAACACTTCTCCAGGACAGGAGATCGGCCAAATTTCCCGTTGGCCTCCTAAATCCTGCTGCAATAGTTCATGGGTGGAAGAAGGCACTCTGCCATCTGTCCGGTTGAACATGTCCTTTAGATTACTTCTTTTTTGCTTTATTGCTACTATAGTTGGAATGGCATAGCCACCAAACAGCCCCACCGTGGCAGGGATTTTAGCTCCATAGCCCAATCCTCCCATAAATAACCAGGGCACTTGGTGGATCATCATAGCATAATCCAACCCAGCCCCACCCCGGAATTTGCCAAACCCAAAACTATCTTGGAAGTATTTCCGGTAAGGATAAAGGAAGGGACGATCAATCTCAATCGATTCTACATCTCCGGTATCGGACAAAGCAGCAAAGAAGGCACCGGCAACATTAGTACCATCCATATCTGGGCGAGCTCCCAAACCCCCGGCATTCATTTCCGGACCAACATCAGCCAAGGGTTCCCCATATTGATTCATCCCACCATATACTGCCATATTAAACCCTTTAAACCAGGCAGCTACGGACCGCATAGGATCCAAAGTGTACAGCATTTTAGCTCCAATTTGTGAAATCCCATGCTCTATAATGACCTCTGTCCAAGGAGCCAAACTGGTTGGGCTTTCTGGATTTGGATTTACGATCGAATTAATTGGAAAATGCCAATCTAATACTTCCAACAGACCAGAGTTCGCTGGCAATTCATAGAAAAGATAGCCACAAAGATATACCGCCGAGATGCCAATAATACCTTGGAAGTGCGTATTGACAGGCTTATCTGGGATTTCCGGTGAGGAATCGGTTAAATCGAGGTGGAGTTTCTCTCCTTCTTTCCTTATTGTTACCATCAGTTTAATCAGAGCGTCCTCGGTGCCCACCGTATCCAACATACGTGGTTGGGCGTATACGCCGTCATTTAGTAAGCTCACCTTCCGTTTTGCCGCTTCAGCCGTTGAGCTAATCAATTTGCGCATGGCTCCTACGACAAAGTCCACCCCTTTCTTCTGAACCACCTCCGTGATCCGTTTCCGTCCCACGGCGCAAGCCGCCGCCCGGGCTTTGATATCCAAAATCAAAGAGCGCGGATCCCTGACCATATGGGCGAAAGTGTTAATTACGTCCTCACGTAAGCGAAAATTTTCAGCTATCTTGATGGGTGGGATATGAATCCCCTCATCATACCGACTACGGGCGGTTAATGGAGCACCACCCGGTTCCGTGGCGCCTGTTTCACCCGAATGAACGACACACCCAACCCAGGCTATCAATTCGCCTTCATTAAATACTGGCATATATTGCATCATATCCGGGGTATGAACACCGCCGTAAAGTGGATCATTGGCAAAGAAAGAATCTCCCTCCTTGATCCCGACGCTGGGATCGTTAGCCCAGTGCTTAAGAATATATTTGAGGGGTATTTGGCCCAGCACGGTATGAAACCAGATACCGGTAGCACAAATCGCAGAATCCCCCGAGGCAGTGTAGATAGAAATCCCGAGATCCCCCCAGCGCATGCCTGTGCTAGCTCCGAGTTTAATACAGGTTTCCTTGCATTCCAGGGTAATCATTTGCATCTTATGACGAAAGACCTCAAAATCGACGTCCAGTATATTTTCCATACAGGCCAATTCCCGTTCTGTAGGCGGTTCGGGCTTAAGCCTGTTGCGCAATTCTAAGTCGCGGCCAGCCATGATTCATCCCTCCCTTAAGAGATTATCTTTGAACTTCAAAGATTCCATTCCGATATTGGTCCAAGGTAAAGACATACCCGGGGGATATACAATAGGTGGTGTCCTCAGCCTCGATCACGGCAGGACCCTCGATCACATTTCCGGATACCAAGGCGTCAAATTCGTAGATCTTAGTCGGGCGAAAATCCATATATTCTTCCCAGAATACTGACCTGGTTGCCTTTATAGCTGTATTGTTTGGTACGGAACTGCCAATGGGATGCGCAGCAAAAACGAAGTGCTTTTGGGGTACTTTGGCACGTAGATAGAACGTTTCTACGTCAATCCCGCCTTCTGGGTAAGCAGCCTCCGGAGTATAAAGGGTAGAATAAACGTCCGCGAAGGCTTGACAAAGTGCTTTAACATCTCCTTCGCCGGATAGAGAGAGTAAAGGGGAGACCACGGTTGAAACGTTCATTTGTGTTCCGTACTTCATATCCAGTTCTAGGTAAAATTGAACATGCTCTCGGTTATACCCTTCCAGCAGAAGGTCGCGATAAGCCATATCCTGGAGCTCTTCGACCACATTATTGAACTGGGCGTAATCTTCTAAATAGTTCTGACCGCCAAAGGTATAGAGCTTTAAGTAGGCAGATTTCTCATAAGTATGGAAGCTATCCAGGACTGTAGCTCCAAATGCTCCAAATACTGGAGAAAAAGAACTGGTGATAATCTTTGGCACCTCTAAGTGGGCATTAAAGCCACAACAATGACTAGGCCCCGCCCCGCCGGAGGCAAACAGGACAAACTCCCGGGGATCGTGTCCGCGCAAGGCCACTTCCTTATAAATTTCTTGGCCCATTTTCGCGTCGATGATCTTTTTAATGCGATAGGCTGCCTCAATGGCATCAATGCCCAAAGGTTTAGCTATTTTCTCCTGAATTGCCCCATGGGCCTTTTCTTTGTTAAGACGCATTTTGCCACCGAGATAAAACCGGGGATTAAGGTAACCCAGCACGATGTCAGCATCGGTTACAGTCGGTTCAGTGCCCCCCAAATTATAGGCAACTGGACCGGGCATAGCCCCTGCGCTCTGGGGTCCAACCTCCAAGACATTCCCCATCATTTGGTTGAGCCAGGCAATCGAACCCCCGCCTGCTCCGATGGACCTTGTTTCGATTGCCGATACTTGAGTACGCCAGCGATCAATAACCGGGATAAAATCATGGGATCGCACCTTTCCTTCCGCGACAACTCCCATGTCAAAACTTGTGCCCCCCATATCTGTAAAGATAATGTTTTCTGCCGTATACAAATTGCCAATGAACTTACTGCCAAAAACTCCTGCCACTGGACCTGCGTTATGCGTAAAAACCGCCTTTGTGCGCGAGACTTTCTTCATGCCGCCGGTATTATGCACTAAGGTTAGGGGTTTGGGAAAGCCTCGTTCCCGCAACCTCTCTTCCAGACCTGATAATTGTTCGCTTAAATCCTTATGCATATAGGCGTTCACAATAGTGGTCATAAACCGACCGTATTCACCAATCTTCGGAGAAATTTCGCTGGACAGAAGAATTGGCATACTTCCTAAATAACTCTCGGGATACTCTTCTTCAATGACTTCCCGCACCATTTGTTCGTGGGCAGGATTACGAAAAGACCACAGCAAGCAGACTGCAAATCCCATAGCTCCCCGATCAACAAGATATTGAAGCTTCTGTCGAACATCCTCCTTATCAATAGGCATAACCACTTTTCCGAAGCAATCAACACGCTCGCGAACACCCACAACCATATCTCGAGGAATCAAAGGGAGGGGTTTCTGAATCCGCGCTAAGTCCTTATTGTCATTAAAAGATCCTCCATCTGCCCACTGACGGGCGCGTCCGATGTAAATCGTATCCTCAAAACCGGCAGTCGTAATTAATCCCAACTTGGGTCCTGTCCGTTCAATTATGGCATTGGTGCCAATGGTCGTTGAATACCTGATCGATTCGGTCTCCTCCAGTAAATTTTCCATTGCTAGATCAAATTTTCCGGCAGCCTCTTCGATCGCTTTAAAAAAACAAACGCTAAAATCATAATAGGTCGTTGGCACTTTCACAATAGCTGTCTCTCCGTCACGATCAATGAAACAATCCGTGAAGGTGCCTCCTACATCAAACCCCATCGTCACAGGCATCGATCATTCCCCCTTGTACTTAGCCTTGAGTTTTTGGATATCCAGTTGAATATCTTCTGTAATGGGATGACCGGGCGGGAGGTACTCATTTTCGATCATCGTCCCACATCTTGGACAATAGAATTCGATAATCCGACAATAGTCAGGATCAGGGGAGAAGGTATACATACTATTTTCGATCAAAGGCCTGTGAATTTCCCTAGAATCCCTTTCTCGCACTTTACAGCCCCGCTTATAGGATTCTCCGGCGTCAGTAAGCTCTTTACCGCAACGCTGGCACAACCACATTTCTTTATCTAAATCAATCTCCAAGTATTCAGTAATCCGGACCCTCATTACTGCACCCCCTCAATGACACCATTTGCGTATTCATCCACGCTGAACCGGTAGTCTTTTGGAATTACGCAGGTCGTGTCCAAAGCTTCTATGACGACTGGTCCGTTCACGACGTTCCCTGGACGCAGCGCTTCCCTGCGATAAACAGGAGTATCCACAAATTGTCCAAGATCAGGCCAGTAAACGTTTCGTCCGCCAGCCAAAGCATGAGTGGCATCCTGACTACCCTTAGCAAATATCACGACATCCTGGTGCGGAATCTTTACTTCTGCATTAAGAATGATTGAATAGAGTTGGGAGAACTGACCTTTAAGGAGAGCTAGTACTTCCGGTTCTAAAATGTTTTGGGACAGCAAATACCTTTTTTCATTATTTTTAAATAAGTCTGTTCCCAGAACTTCAAGATAGAAAGTTATCCCCTCCGGAGCAAATCCTTCGCAACGCATATCCCTGTAGGCTGCTCGTTTTAGACTTTCCAGCGCTCCGTTAACCCTGTCGCATAGTACCTCAGCGTCGTCAGCCAGGTCAACACGCTTACTCCAGGCATATTTATGGTTAATATCCATGTTGCCGAGACCAAAAGCGCTAAACACTGGGGAATACGGTGAAGTAATGATCTTGGCAACGCCTAATCCGGCGGTATAACCGCAGCAATGGGTTGGACCAGCCCCCCCGTATGCTAGAATGGCCTCGGGCTGCCAGCTTTCACCTGAACCTGCAATTAGTTCCCGTAGCTGGCTAGCAATGTTACGGTCTACATCCTTTTTAATCAAAGCGGCTGCTTCCTCCACCGAAATCCCTAGAGGATTGGCAATATCTTGCTTTATCGTTGCTTCGGCCCGTTGACGATCTAACTTCATACGTCCACCCAAGAAATACTCTGAGTCAATAAAGCCTAAAACGAGATCGGCATCCGTTACGGTTGGCCTCACTCCACCCATCCCAAAACATGCGGGTCCGGGTAAAGCACCTGCGCTGTCTGGACCAACTGTTACTTCTCCGCCCATGATGCTGGCTATAGAACCACCGCCCGCCCCTAAAGCCTTAATTTCAATCATGGCCATATTAGTCTTCAAACCAGCGATCCTAGGTTCTAATTCATAATTAAACTGCCCGTTTTTAATGACACCAATATCTAAGCTGGTTCCCCCCATGTCCGTGCTGATGATATTTTGCCAACCGTAGCGACGACGGAGAACATCCGCTCCGACCAAACCGGCCACTGGGCCAGAATTATAGGTATTGAGTGACTTACTTTTAGCCACCCGAGCCACACCGCCACTGTTATGCACAACAAGCAATGGTTTATCATAGAATTTCTGTCTGAGATCCTCCTCCGCTTTGTATAGATACCGGGCCATGTGGCGATGTATATAAGCGTTTAAAATAGTCGTATTGGTCCTTAAACGTTCGTTGTGCCGTTCACTGATTTCACTGGCCAGAAAAATATTGGGCGAGCCGAGAAAATATCTGGGAAACTCCTCCTTAATCCATTTTCTAACTGTTTGTTCATGACTTGGATTAAAATAGGAATTCTTTAGGCTAATAACAATACCCCGAGCTCCTTTATCGATCAATCTTTGTACAGCACTAATCACTTCCTCCCGGAATAAATCTTTAGTTTCCTGTCCACCGGCATCAATTTCTCCAGAGATCCCCAGGATCATATCTTTGCCCAATAGTAGATAGAGAGGGTCGTCTTCATCGAAATCCTCTTCGTATAGATTTTCCTCACTACCCTGAGATACAACTAAACCTAACTTAGAGCCCGTGTGCTGGATGATAGCATTTGTCCCGATGGTTGTGCTATAGCGAATCGTATCAGTGTCCCTTAACATTTCCTCCTCGATGAGGTTGAAAAGTTTTGCTCCCTCTTGGATACAGTTAATAAGACATTCTGTCAAATCATGGGGTGTGGTTAATACTTTGATCGTTTTGTATTCGGTGCCTCTGGCAAAAAAGCCATCGGTAAATGTGCCTCCTGTGTCAATATTGATTGAAAAACCCATTGGTTTTTGGTCCCCCCTTTTGCAGTTTTCCTAGGCCTTAAATGGAGTTCTCAAGGTCTGAGCAATTATCTGTAGGTATTCAATCGGACAATTAATCGGAACTTCGTCCATACTACAAGCAAAAACACCCCTCCCCTCAAAACAGGCTAATACATCGCTACAGAATTTTTCTAGCAAGTGATTCTGGCCAAAATATATCTCTTCAGGCAGTTGCAAGCCAAAACATGTCCCTGTTTCCCGCTGCAATTCGGATAAATCTGTTAAAGAGTAATCTTCTAAAACGTTCTGAGTGAGTATGATCCCTTTAGCACTCTCAGCTAGCCTTTGCAGAAGAGACCAGCTAATATCTGACACGGACAAAATCGGTTCAGCATTGTAATAACCAATGGTTGCAAAAACCGGATCAAGCAGTTCGAAAACACAATGCTCGTCTAATAATGACTCTGGTAACTTTCTCTCTTGAATAACTATTAAATCCGGACGTGCTTCTCCGATTATCCTTGTAATCTCCAAAATACCTTGGCAAAGTGCTCGAACAGTCCTTAGATACAACTCTGGATCAGGAGCTTCATGTTGGGCAAAGATTTTTTGGACTGTACTAACCGGACCCGGTATTAAGCAGGCTACATATTCCTGATCTGCCTTAAGATGACGGATTACTTCAAGCATGTTTTCCGTAACGCCAGCTGTGAAAAAATCGGAACTATTATAGGGAGTATTCTGAAGAACAGGCACAGAAAAGGATATGGGAACCAAAATCGCGTCAGTTCCAATAACACGTTTGGTATTACGCAGCGCCTTTGACATTTGCTCAGGATGAGACAAGAGTTGATCAAGGCTCACCTGTTCAATTTTAGCCGCTAAACTTAGTGTGCGAGGTAGAAAAGGAAGGCTCTCCTGCCTTATCCGTCCAAACATCTTCCGAAACGAGTTTTTTACATTAGAGGAACGGAAGGTTTTATCAGGCTTATCCAGCATTACGCTCCCCCCTAAGGTTATTCAGGCTTGACTTTAAGTAATATTCATGTGAGTAGTTACCAAGTGTGAACCATAAATCCCGCCATAGTCTACAACTCGTCCAACCTTTTTCCCAATTGGGGGAAATGGGCCTATAATTAAAATTAGGGTATTCGGAAACGTTAGGAAATGAAAGGTAGACATCAGCTTGAGGAACTGGGAGGTTCTCTACTGCCTGCATAATTTGGTCCGTAAAATCGCTACTCAGGCTCTCTAAGGACAGGGATTTTTTAATAAGGTCAGCTAAAATCATTGAGTTCTGAAAAAAGGCCATACAGGTTGGGCATGTACTAAGATGTTTACGGATTAATTGGAAGGTAAAATCATCGAGCTCTTTGTTTAGATAACGGTCGCAATATGTTTTTATAGTCGAACATTTCATCGTTTGTACCTCTTATTTCTAAAGTTTTGTGTTAAACTGGCAGCTAACATTTTGCGTCCACGATATAAGCTGGTTTCTACATTCTTTACATTCGTATCCAATGTTTTGGCAATTTCTTGACAGCTAAATTCATTGATGTATTTAAGCACAAGAACAAGACGATATTTGCTCGGAAGCAGTAGCATTGCTTCCTGAATTTGAGAGGACGTTTCATGATTCTCACATACTTCCTCAGGGGACCCTCTTGGCGAAACCATATCGTAGTGAAGGCCCTCGTCGAAGGGCAAGAAGATGGGCTTCTTCTTACGCAAGTAACTAATCGAAACTGTAGTTGCAATTCGAAACAGCCAAGAGGAGAATTTATAAGCGTGATCATATTGCCCTAGGCTCTTATAAACTTTTAAAAATGTCTCTTGGGCGATGTCCTTGGCCTCTTCTCGATCGCCGATTATCCTATACACAAAATTGAATACTGGATTCTGAAAAACTTCGACTATAATTCTGAATTTTCCGACTTCTCCGCTCAGAATAGTGCTTATAAAATCACTTAGTTCCGTATCGCTATAAGGCAAAAGCATCACCCCGCCGTTTTTTCCTTCACACTATGTAATACGCCATTTCATTAAATATCCCTACAAGGTAATACCGTTAATATTTGCCGTTGACCCTCTATTTAAGGCCGTTGAGAGAATTATACCTAAGATGAGCAAAAGGTTGGAGATCCTTAGAGTAGGATCTCCAACCTTTTTGCCTCCTTATTAATCGACCTGGCCCATTTCCACTAACTTCTCTGCCATTCGAGAGATTTGTCCAAAGCTTGGGTAAGTTCCCCTGTACTAGCAACCTGAGTTACTGAGACACTACTCAATTGATTTACTGCTTCCACCAGTGTTAAGGTAACTTTCTCCTTTTCCCTCTCCAACTGATTGCCAAAAGCGATCTACCAAATCCGCCGTTTCTTCAGTTCCAAACTTCTCCTCCATGACCATCCTCCAACGATGAAAAAAATCATGGGAAATGAAAAGCATTGAACGCCAATCTCTTTCCAGCTTCTTTAAATCGTCACTATTTACTTCTCACCATTCATATCCTTACACATCCATAACTTCTACACCGTTCGTATTTTTTCTCGACGCTTCCGGTATATCTCCTCATCAAAATTATTGATAATGTATTGTAATTTATTCAGCATCATTTGTTTATTTTCGGGAAACGTTCCTTCTAATGACACTGCGGTTGTATAGTGGACATATATATAAGTATCAGTATCTAACTGTTCGATAAAAGTCTTTAGTTCTATTATTCTTTCTAATTCAGTAGATTCAATAAATTCGCCTCTTTGAGCTGCTTTATGTAATTCGGTTCCAGGAAATAGCGTTAATGACGTAATAGATATCTCGGTAGGTTTCAATTGATTAATTACTTTTGCAGATTCTAGCGCATGATCGTTACCTCTTTTAGCACCAGCAAGACCATTCAAATAAATTAGATGATATTCGATTCCTGCTTCTTCTATTTTTTTGCATTGTTCCACAATTTCTTGGGCTGTTTGCTTTTTATTGATATGCAATAATGTTTCATCATCTCCACTTTCCATACCAAAATATATGAAACTTAGACCCGAACTGCGCAATTCTTTTAGTTGCTCAACTGTTTTGTTTTTAGTATTAGAAATGCGTCCAGCCATTGATATTCTTTCACATTTTGGCAAGTATTCTTTTATTTTTAATAGAATTGGTTTTAATTTTTCAAAGCTCAATACAAACGGGTCTCCACCTACCAAGTAAACTCTTTTCGCATTAGGGTTAAATTGCCTTATTTCATTTAAATCTTCTTCAATTTCTTCCAAGGGTGATACTCTGAAACTCACACCTTCATACATATTGCAAAACTTACAACTATTATGTGAACACCCACTCGTCACTTGTAATAATATATTATTTGCCTCAACTGGTGGTCTATAAACGGTGGCTGTATAATGCATAATTATTCTCCTTTTTATATCATATTAAGTCGATTGCACCTTGACCTTTTCTAGTGCCCTGCGAAATAAATCTTCATCAAACACACAAATATACCCTTAAAATTATATCATGGGTTAATTCGTGCAGAAAGCCTTGAATGAAGTACGAGACACGATAGTATCGCGATCTCACTGTAGCTCTAGGTAAACTATACTATCATTCCAGCACAATCGGCTGGAGTTATTCAGAAAGCAAAAAACGAAGCGGTGAAGTGATTACTGGCGAACGCAAAATGTACTTCCATGGAGTATCATAGAACGTTATGAGCAACCTGGGAAAAAACATCGAATGAGCGAATGACAAAGAAGCAAACAGAACTGTATTCTGTCCTTGGTGTGAACGTACTTTCATAGGTATAAAAATTCGGGAATGTAGGTTATATCGGAGACGTTTTAAAAAATCTGTACGTACATTGAATATCTCTAGTTACTGATTTTGACGGACACCTGGCTCCAAACGTCCCCATACTTGTTCTATGGGATTATATTTGATCTTGGACCGTCTCAAATAAATACTTTTCTTGATAGCACGAAAGGGATCCTTCGTCAAGGATCCCTTTCGACACAAATGACAGATTAAATGTGATATATGTCTTAAGTTTAAATTTGAGCAGGATATTCATTGGATGTCAAGTGAGAAAGTTGAGTTAATTAAAACATCTATTCTAAACTAGAAAAGTAACAATTTTAGGAAAAGCAATCAACAGGGCAGCTAACACAGCATAGGGTAGAAGGAAATAACCAGCCCCTTTAAATATTGACATAATAGGTATTTCCGGTTCCAGCCCTTTTACTACGAAAACGTTAACCCCAACCGGTGGAGTAATCGCCCCGGCGCTGGTAACGATGCACAAAAAGATGCTAAACCAAACCGGATCATAGCCAAGAGAGATGATTGTCGGATAGAAAATTGGAATAGCGATAATCAAGAAACCTAAAGCATCCATCAGTGAGCCGCCAATAATGAAAATACATGTAATAATTAAGAGGATAATTAGCGGTGGCAAAGCTAAAGAGATTACCCAGTCGGCGACATTGTAGGGCAATCTGGTGAGAGTTAAAAACCGGCTAAAAACCATGGCACTAATCACCAATGTGATTACCATTGTCGAGCTACGCAAGGTTCCGGAAATCGCCATCTTAAGCTTCGCAAAAGTTAACTTACGCATTAGCAAGGACAGTACTATGGCTCCAAAAGATCCTAAAGCCCCCGATTCCGTAGGTGTGAACCAACCCCAGAATAAGCCGCCAATGACAAATACAAAAAGAATAAACGTTGGGAGAACACCTAGCGTCGAAGTTAATTTCTCTTTAAAGTTTACCCGGGGTCCCGGCGGACCAATTTCAGGGTTACGAAGACAGAGAAAAGAGATTGTAAGTAAAAAAAACAGTGCCAAAATTAGTCCTGGTATCATGCTCGCAACAAACAACTGTCTAACCGATTGTTCTGTTTGTAAAGCAATCACCAAGAGAACCGTACTAGGAGGAATAATAATACCCAGAGTTCCCCCAGCCGCCACCACACCCGTGCTTAAAATATCCTGGTATTTGTACTTTCTGAGCTCGGGAAGGGCCATGGTGCCCATAGTAGCAGCAGTCGCCGAATTTGATCCGCAGATAGCCGCAAACCCTGCACTAGCCAGTACCACAGTGCCAGCCATTCCGCCCCGAAACTGACCAACCCACTTATAGGCCGACTTGAAAAGACTTTCGGTTATCCCAGACCGGAAGACTATTTCCCCCATTAAAATATATAGGGGAATCACACTCATAGTATAGCTTGAAAACTGAGACCAAAGGTCACCAGTCAAAATATTAAAAGCTGCCCTTGGAGATGCCACAACCAACAACCCCAGAAAACCCGAAATGAACATGGCAAAGCTGATAGGCATCCTCAGAAGCATCAAGCCAAACAGGATGATCAAGCCAAGAAGGGCTATAGTGTTTAAGCTCATTGTTTGCCCTCCTCTCCTAAAAAGTCTACTAATAGATCAGTCAATAGGGCTATAGTTAAACCAGCAAACCCCAAGGATAACAAAAATATTAAAGGGTAAAAAGGTATTCTCATTGTCTCTGAAAGATTGCCATTAGACTTGACAGTTAAAGTATAACCGATAAGTTTCCAGGAAATTAAGGCGAAGAAACAAGCGGAGCATATAAGAATGACTCTTTTGAGGATACTCTGTAGAAATAGCGGAAACCGTTGAGTTAAGGCATCAATGTCCACATAACCACGTTTAATTTGAGTGTATCCCAATGCAAAAGCAGTGGTGGTGGCTGCTAGCCACCCCACCAATTCTTCCGCACCTGAAAAGGGAACATAAACAGCCCGGCTTATGACATTAGTAACCACCAACAATACAATCAAAAACAAGCAAGTACCCGCAAGCCAAGCCATGCCACAGTTTAAAAAGTAATTGACTTGACTTAATCCGTTAACAATACTGGTTCCCGTTGAAACTCCTAGCTTGTCGCTGGTATTGGAGGTATGCTCTGGCATAACTCGGTTGTCGTTTGTCATTGTTAAAACCCCCTTTTTTCCATACTAAGAGTTCCAGCAATCTTAAGTATGTCAGTAAACAACTTATTTGGCTTCTTTAGCGCTGTATTGTTTGATCAGTTCGTATAATCTTTTCTCGTATTGCTCAGCTGGTAATCCCTTAGCTTTTAACCCAGAGACATAACTAGTCTGGACCGACCTCAGTTTTTTATTCCAGGTGTCTTTTTCCTCCTGGGAAAGGGTAGTAACCTGTAATCCATATTCTTTTTTGCTCCAGGCAAGGGCTTCATTAACATGATTGTCCAAGTAATCACCCGTCCACTTTGGCATTTCTGTCGCTAACTCATCTATCACTTTTTGCACGTTGGACGGGAGGGAATCCCAGACGCCCTTGTTCATTACGGCAGCAAAGGTTGTAACTGCCAATGGATAGTCGGTATAATATTTAAGTGTTTCAGCCAACTTCATATCCTGTAAAACTTCCCGGGAAGAGACCATTCCTTCAATTACCCCTGTCTGCAAAGCTTCCGGAACTTCCGGCATCGGCATTCCTAAGGCATCAGCTCCAAGTTCCTTTAACGTCGGAGTTAATGAACCAGAAATTCTGATTTTACGGCCTTTAAGGTCCGCAAGGCTAGACACCGGTTTTTTTACCATCATATAAGCTGGTTCAGTGGCGAATGCTGTAATAACTTTATAATCTTTAAAAGCTTCCGGCGGATACTCTTTGACCAGGTCATAAACAACCTGGCTGGCTACCGCAGCATTGGGATATCCCGAAGGAAGATCTGAGATTCCTAACAGTGGAAAGCGTCCTGGCTCATAGGTCGTCGCTGAAAGGCCAATATCCGCTACACCGTCCCGCACCCCGTCATACATATTCTGGTTATTTAAAAGGGCACCCCCAAGGAATAAGTCCACTTTAACTTGTCCATTGGTCCTTTTTTCCAGTTCTTCTTTCCAATGAGCCATTTGCTTAGCTGGAAAAGTACTGGCTGGAGAGACAAAGGCGTACTTCAAAACGATGGGCTTCACAGTCTCGGTTGAACTACCTTGTTTCTGAGCATTAGTTGATGTTCCTCCACATCCCGACAATACCAAAACTAGAGCCATCGATAGAATTAGCACAACCAGCTTTTTCATATTTTTACCTCCTAATATTTAATCTCAAATCGTCCTTGTTTTTTCCCTCTATTGCTTGGCCAAGTTTTCACTCCTCCTCTTAATATTGTTAAAATTCTTACTATTCAATAGTATAGGCTCAGAGAAACCAAAGCACCATGGTAAGTGTTTATAAAAAAAGAACCGACCTTTATTAATATTTCACATAGGTCGTTCCTGATCAGATAATATATGCGTTTTATTCATAAAATTAGTTTTTACATCTCAAATCCATCCACTTAATTGCCTTGGATAAATTCCAAAACCTTCAGTGCCACTTGAAGATTTAATCTGATTTCAGTGTCGTCAAGACTAATCCCTAATATTTCTTCAATCTTCTTAAGGCGGTAGATAACAGTATTAATATGTAAGAAAGTAGCTTTAGCTGTATTCGATAAATTACATCCATTGCTAAGATAGGATTTCAAAGTAGTTATCAGTAACCCGGCTTTTTTTCGATCGTACTCCATGAGAGGCCCGACTAATTGCCTTGCAAAAGAAACTAATTCCTGGTTATCAACACTTTGAAAAAACAACCGATAAATACCGACCTCATCAAAGCTAACCTGAAAATCCCGACGGCCGGCCTTTTTAAACACTTCAAGTGCCAACTTGGCCTCCCTGTACGATTCCCTGATCGCCGCTATATTGCCAGCTAAACGTCCGACGCCAGCCGAAATGGTAATTCCCTCAATGTTTTCCTCTACTAACCTCCTTATATGTGCAGTTAGTTCCGTAGGAAGTAGGGAATTTTGACTATATACCGCAGCATCAGCTAATATTACAATGGTATCGCTTTTAAAAGTTATTATACTTTGAGGTGACCGTTCTTTGACCCTTCTAGCCACCAACTCAGCTAGCAGGCGTTTTGTCCTGGCAATCTTGCCTTCATCACCCAGTTTCTTGGCCAGCAGACTAAAATCATCAATATCGAATATGATAGCCTGGTATGTCCGGGCCAGATCGTATCCGAGAAAAGATGCCCGATTGACAATTTCCTTTTCTGTCTTGTAATTACCCTGCAACAAATCATCGAGAAAATCCCCCCGTAAACGGGCCTCCACTTCCCCGGCGATTTTTTCCTTCATCATTTCCAGAGCAAAAACGGTAGTGGCGTGCTGCATAGCAACCAAATCCAGTTCCTCTAACTTACGCTGATCCTCCAAGACTGTAACATATCCCAGCACCTCCAGCCCCGCCGAGATTGGGACAATTAATCGCTGGGAGTTAACCCCAAGATCGGGTTGAGCTGGTAGACGAACCAATGTACGCTGCTTGTTCAAATTTTCCAAAATTCTTGAGCCATCTTCAGTTGCCCAGTACTCCCTCGGCAGGGCTGCTGGGAGCGACAGGTCAGCGAGATAAGTAGCGGAGGCTAGCAAGTTAAAATTCACATCCTCAACAACTACCGGGTTTTCGACCAGAGTTGTAAGCGTTTCAGCAATTCGTTGGTAGCCATTTCCCTGAAGAACCATTATGCTGAGCTGGTTGTGAATTTCAACCATCCGTCGGAGATGAGCTTGTCTAAGTTCGCTGAGATTATTCAGTTCTTTTAGTTTAACAACATTCTCCCGTTCACGATAGTAAAGATTAGCGCTTTCTAGAACAGCCGCAACGTGTTGAGCCAACCGTTGCAAAAGATTTATTTCCATTTCCGTAAATTTCAAACCGTTTCTCCGCCAGGTGTAAATCAGACCGATTCCTTTACCAGTTATAATCATAGGAATTGCCATAGCCGTTTGCATTCCCTCTAACCTGGCAATCAAGTCAAGATCGTCCAAACCTTCGACCAAGTGAGAATTTAATTCAGGATAAATAGTTTGTACCGGTGCAATGTTATCAAGGGCAACCCAGGTAAGCCCTCGACCTGATTCAATCCTCATTTGAGGCAAACTCCTGACCTCGGTGCCATCCTTAACTGTTATGGAAACCTCACCATTCACAGCAATCCCGACCCCAACCAAGTCACATCGGAGTAGTTCCCAGACTTTAGTCACCGTCAACTTGACAATCGCTTCCTGATCCAGCAATGCCGCCAGTTCAACGCCAGTTTTGTAAAGGGCAGTAGTCTCACTTTCCTGGCGCCTGATTTCTCTAAAAAGATCAGCGTTTTTGATAACAATAGCTATTTGGGAAGCCATCATGTTAAGTAACCGAAAATCGCGCTCAGTAAAGTCGCCCGCCTTTTTGTTATTTAGGTGTAGAACACCAATTTTGGTATTATCGACGATTAAAGGTATACTCAGAAAGTTGCGAATCCCAAGCATCGTTATATACTCTTGATTAGCATTAGGGTCTGCTGTAGCATCGTTACAAAACTGAGGCTGCCCACTTAAAAAAACCTCGACGGCTGTACCCCGGGAAGTTCCGGGCTTTCCAGCTAATGAAAGGTGGTAAAGATTAACATCACTGTTTACGTTGCCAAATGAAGGATTTTGCAAGACTAATTCCTGCCGCTCAGCATCATAAAGTAAAACTCCACCGCTTTCGACACCGATTAAATCGTTAAGGGCATTAATTACTTGCCCCAAAAAAAATTCAAAATCGGAACTCATTGGCAGAAGACCACTAATTTCCTCTAAGGTTGTCAAATAATGATTGGCTTCGGTAAGCTCCGCTTTCAGTTGCCTTTTAGCTATCTGCAAAGCGGCATTTTCGGCAAGTACTCCCAAAACACTGCGCTCTCGTTCCCCGCAACGGCCATTTTCAGTAAACCCCACCAAGAGATAAGCAGTAATCTTTTCCCCATTAACGACGGCAACCTCTACAGAGTCGGAAATATCAGTTATTCCCAAACTTCGCCACAATACTGAAGTACCTTCTACTGTCAACTTGAACGAGCTTGCCAGATCAACAGTTTCTGATTCCAAATCCCCTGCACGGATTAGGTGAACCCTTCCCTGTTCATCTTTTGACCCATCCACTACCAAGGCCGCATAATCAGCCCCTATGGTTTTAATGACCAATGCCACCAGTCGCGGTCCAAACGTGTCAAGCTCAGTACCGCTGTCATCCCTGCGGCAGTTCAGTTGAAACTCAGGATGATTATTATCTGCCCCCAGCATACGGTTACCCTCATTTCATTCCAATATTGTACAATCAGGTTTTGAACAAATACAATTTTTCTGTAATTCCAAATTTCGCTATCAGGACTGACAGTATCTTTCCTGAACGTTAACCAGGATAACTGCTCCCCGTGAAATGTTTTTCCCGTAATAACTTCTGTTTATCCTTTACTAATACCCTAATGTGTTCTCTTAGTTATTTTGCCAGCCACTCTATACTAACGCGGTCGAGTCTAATAGTATGTCTTTCGAGCTTAGCCACCAAATTCCTGCTTTTTACGTGTATGTTTTGACATTAATAATTGGTAGTAAAATAATAACAAAAGACTCCCAATGATTACAGGGAGCCGTGCTGAAATCCATTCATATCAAATACTGGAAATTACCTATTCCATTCTTTATATTTTTACTAAAACCAGTGCCTCAGAGACGCAGGTGTTTGCAGCAGTTTCCGTCTTGCTTGAATACAGGCTCCATATCGGCCGAGAAGTAACTACTCCATTATAACCCTCCTCAGAATGGGATAGCCATGCCCAACTCTTCCTCAGTAATATCAAAGATCACGTTATGTGGAGGTAATTCCTCTTGGTACATGAACTCCGGTAGCCTGTTATCTTTTTCTGTAAACCCGGCAGCTTTATTAAATTTCTTTTCTAAACTGATCGTCTGCACGCCAATCCCAAATAAGCGGTCCTGATCCCATTTACCTCCAAACTTACAAGCCATCATCTCGAGTAGATAACCGACATTTTCCGGTTTATCTGTAGCAAAACTCGCAAACAAGCACATACCTAAGCTATCTACTGTGGCCATTAATACCTGCATCATAGTTGACGCCTCGACCTGACCCTCTTTATTCAACGGGTCAACACCCGGAAAACCCAGTAAATTCCCACTTGTATGATCGGCACCCATAGGTGAAGTGGCAAAGGTTACTCCTGTCCCTTTTAAGGCTCTTGGATCATAGCCAGACAATGATTGCCCTTTCACTGTCGGTATTCTCTTAACCCCCAGATGCTTACCAGTATAGGCTGTACCCTGACCAAGGATTTTGCCGAATTCGGTCCCCGCCATCATTTCTTCAACTAGCTTAATTACGCCTTGATCATCACCGAAACCAATTTTTCCAGCTTCCATACAAACGCCAATTGTAGCCCCTGTCTCTATCGTATCCAGGCCAAAATCATCACACATCCTATCAAGTGTAGCAATCGTATCAAGCGATGAGATCCCGCAGTTTGATCCCAGTAAAGCAATTGTTTCATACTCCAAACTAGAGGTGAGATATTCTCCTTGCTTATTATTATAAACATTTGAACACCCAATTGAGCAGCCAGAAATACAAGCGTGTCCGCTTTTTCCTTTCCTCTGGCTTTGAATTTCCAACATATGCTCCCCACAAATACTTTCAACATGTTCAAAATTGCCACTACTATAATTCCTGGTTGGTAAAACCCCTAAGGAATTAGTCAGATTTACTAACACAGCGGTACCCAAGGTCGGTAGCGCTTGACCCGTTAAAGGATTTTCTTTAAGAGCATTAATGTAGTTTTTTGCGGCATTCATAAATCTAACTTTGTCAACGTAATCTGGGTTTAGAGGTCCCCCAACATCCAAAACAATCGCCTTAATCCCTTTTGAACCCATGACTGCTCCTAAACCGCCCCTAGCAGCCGCCCTGCTGGGGGTTTTGTTACTGCTGGTAACTTGTAAGGTGGAATTCAGATAACCTTTTTCACCTGCCCCTCCAATCGATACGACCCCAATCTTGTCTCCATAGTTTTTCTGCAACTCTTCCGTCAACCTATAATTATTTAATCCAACGTACTTTTCTCCCGATACTAATTCTGCTTTCTCCTGAGTAATTTTCAAAATATACCATGCTTCGTTGGCTGGTTTTCCTTCAATAATGATAGCCTTAATCCCAAGTTTGGCCAGCATCTTTGCGACCACTCCGCCGGCATTTGCTTCTTTTATGGTGCCGGTTAGGGGACTCTTTCCACCAACGGAAAGCCTTCCAGTGCTCGGTGCTGCACTATCAGTCAACAAGCCTGGACAGACGATGAACTTGTTGCCGGAGCCCAATGGATCACATTGAGGGTCAACTTCATCGTTAAGTAGTTTGGCAACTAAATCCCGCCCCCCAAATAACTTATATTCTTCCTTTACTTCTTCATAATTAAGTGATTCAGTCTCCATATTAATACGAAGAAATTTATTCACACTAATTCCTCCTAAAACTTTTTGATTGTCCAAAAAAACTTAGCTTGCCCAAAACATTTTTATTAATGGATTACGTTTGGACAACGCAAACACGTCGTCCAAACGATTTTCAAAGGTAAATTTATCAGGCCTATGCAGTTAATTGTATACCAAGGAAACTACGATCCAAACCCCAGTCCATCGGATTTCATCCGGCCAAAATTCGTCAAACGCCTTGAAATCTATGCACAGTTATGTCAAACTGGATTTGGACCTGCTGAATCCCTTTACGGGCTTTAAGCTGGACCTCACAACGAGTGTTGAAGAGGCTGCTAACCATTTCGCGGTGGGTAAAGCCTTCTCCATCACTCGTTTTTTTTGTTTTCATACCGCCACTCTCCATTGCTAGGTCAAATTTTGTTGGACCTTCCCCTTTTACTGAATCATCCTGAAGGCAACCGACACGCTTTTCTCCAAATAAGACCAATTATACTACGTGGTGAGTAAACTGCTCATGTTGATTGAATAATTTTCTTACCTTAAAACAAATACCGAAGTAAAGCATCTTTACCAGTCATCTTAGCCATTTTTGATACAGAAGTGCATATTCACAACCAGTGAACTAAGATAGCTATGCCTTGGCAGACTCTACCTGATTTGTTTGTTGAGTTTTCTTAATTTTTGACGGTAATGTTTCCTTCAAAAATAAAGATGGTATGAATTGCAATACTGCTCCGCCAAAAGCAAACCACATCGTCATGCTTAAGCCATATTTATCCGAAAAGAAACCAGCTAATACTGGAACCGTTGTTCCAGCGACAAGCTCGCCAGTCATGATAATGAAACCCATTGCGGTAGCAACTAATGCTTTCGGAACTGACTCGCCAGGTATGATTGCTGCAAACACCGGGGTACCGCCTGCACCAATCACAAGGATAATTCCCATTAAAGGAACAAGTATGTTAAAAGAGTGAACCGTCAACATAACGATGGTAGAAAGTACACAACAAAAAGTGGCCATTATACAAGCGGGTTTACGTCCGATTTTGTCGGAAAGGAAAGGCACCAGTATGTTTGAAGAGAAACAAGCAAGCCCGTACACAGTGAAAAAGGTACCTAACTGGAGAGGAGTAAAGTGATTGGATTTAGTTAAATAGAGCGCGAAGAAGGTATTCGAAGTAAGCCACCATGCCATCATTCCTAATGTCATTGTCACACACAGCCAGAAATTACCACTTTTAAATACCTGAGCGTATTCCGCTTTTGTTGGCTTTTTTTTAGCTCCACTTGCGGAATCCATGATTGGCTCTTTCATAAATACGATCAGTATCAAACCCACAATAATTCCGGGGATGGCCAAAACATTTAACGCCCCTCGCCAGCCGAAAAGTTGTGCTGAGCCTAATACTATTACCGCCGCAACTGCTGTTCCCATTAAATGTGAAGCACTTTGCACAAAACCGATATTAAATCCCTTTCGTGAAGGTGTTGATGCAGCCATCATGCTTACCTGGGACAAGACTATTGCCGGGCCTTCTGCAACCCCCATAATAGCTCTCATTAAAAACAATAAACCAATACTAGATGCAAGCCCTGTTCCCATAGTAGCAAAAGAGAAAACCAATATTGCGCCAACAAGGATTTTCTTTTTAGAACCAAAAATGTCGGAAAGAGTCGCAAATAGATAGCTTGAAACACCCCAACTAAGAGATAAGATGGACATCGTCATGCCCATCTGCGCACCACTTAACTTTAGATCAGGTGCAATCATCGGAAATAACATTGCAAGACCAAAACGATCCATAAAAACTAAACCAAAGGCAATAAACATAAAAACTAACATAAAGTTCTCATACCGGAAAAAACTTTTTTTCTCAATGCTTATCAACTTAACATCCCTCCATAATCTTGTTATCCCTAACTGTCACAATCTTTCTAAAAAAATAATAACCAAAATCTTTTGGGTAAAAGCAGCCAAATCGCTTCAGTGATTGGAGTAGCCGTTGTAATCGTTGAACTTCGAATCAATCGTGGTTAAAATCGCCAGATAACAAGATGACGTGGTATAAATTCATATTTATCCTTCTTTTTAGTAAATTAATACAATCACCTCCAAATTTTAATTGAATATTCAGAAACATATGGATATAGTTACTCTCAATAATCATCACCTCCTTACATCCGTTTTCCATTAGATTCATTACTACTTCGTTGTGATTCTACAGCTGCCTTCAGCCGAGTAGGTTTGATCGCCAAATGAGTGTATTCCACCTTAATCCGGTGTCTCGCTTGTTACTACAGTCCCGGATAATTGGAATGCCCCCGAAACGTAGCTAGAAAGGGTTTCCTCAATACTGGCTAATAAGGTCTGCCCTTTTCTAAGGGTGGCCTTACTGGGATCACCCCAGACTCCATTTGAGTTCTTAAGCAAGGACCGAAAATGTATGGCATCAAGATCTTTCACATCTAAACCACTAACATCCGGAAAATGGCTGCAGTTTTTTACTTTTCTAACTAGGCTAGGAAAAATAGCCAAGATGACCGAGGTTTCAAAGGCATTAGCGTGAAGGCCCCATTGCAGGCTGCACAAGTACTCCCTCTCCTTGATGGGAAGAGCCGTCCAGTAAGACAGCAAAAGCAAGTTTAATTCACCTTTATACCCTTCCTTCACCTTAGCGTAGATTTGTGGGAAATAGGTTTCATTTGTGCCATGACCGTTGAGGACAAGGATTTTGGTAAACCCACCTCTCGCTAAAGAAAAAATTATATCGCTTACATAATCACAAAAAGTCTCGGGTTTTATAGTAATAGTCCCAGCAAAATCCATATGTTCTTCGGACACACTAAACCAAACCGGTGGTACTGTAACACCGTTTAGTTTACTGGCCAAACGCTGGCAGATTTCCCAACCGATGAAAGTATCCGTACCAAGTGGGGCATGGGGTCCATGTTGTTCAAACGAACCCAAGGGAATAATTACAAACTTGTGAACCTCCCGATCGTGATTTTGGACTTCAGGACTAGTCCAGGTTTCCAACTGCTGCAAACTCTGGCGTGTTCTCCCGATCTTCATGGTCTTTCTCTCCCCATTGCCAACTGCCGCCAGATTCTTCAGAATAGCGACAAGGTGTTCATTTTCATCTTCCAACCCCCTTAACGTTTGTTAAATCCATGACCAACGGACGCCAATTATGCTCCTGCCAACAACCGTTTAATACTCCGGCCTGGTAAAAGTAATTTTCTAAAGAGTAATAGAGGATGAAATAGATAGGCGCTACCGCCGGCCTCTTAAGGGTATAATCTACGACAGCTGGCCACGAATGTATAAATAAAAGTAATAAGAATAACGGGGAAAAGAACGGGAGAACGAGGATCGTTGGGACAATTGAATAATAACGAGAAAAGTGTTGGCAATAAATATAGAGAGAACTATTATGGGCCCGCCTAGTTGCCCTCCACACCTGACTGAAAGGCAGGCTATAGCCAGCAGCTTTGGTTCGATAGCGACTCAAAGCAACCTGACCTAGAAGATTTAAAAACCCTAAAAAAAATAAGACAACAATACCAAAGAAAAGACCTTTAACTGTTCCGAACTGCAACCCCGCCAAGAAAGTAGTTATTATTGTAATTGCCATTAGATAACCGTGCCCAGGAAATAAGCTTAGCTGGCGCTTTTCCTGACGGTGTTTTCCTTGCAATTTCGCTTCAGATTGACCGTAGTTATATCTCCTTTTTAAGAAAGAAAGCAGACGCGCCCGGTGATCATGATAAACCACCCCAGCAGGCAGATAGTAAATATTAGCGCCACTATCCAACACTCGCCAACAGAGATCGACATCTTCCCCTAGGCGTAAATTCGGATCAAACCCACCAAGCGCTAAAAAATTTGTTTTTCGGATCAGGAGATTACAGGTTGGCAGATAGGATACAGCACTACCCTTACGTACTTTACGTTGGAATTCACCCATAAAAAGAGGGGATTGACCTTGTTCATATTGGCCTAAAGAATTGGTTAAGTCGGCAGCTTCCACACATCCCCCGACAATAGCCACATCAGGATACTGAAAACAAGGAACTAAGGCGCGTAGCCAATCCTTGTCAACGAGACAGTCATCGTCTAGAAAAGCAATTATTTCTCCCCTGGCTGCTTGTACGGCGTGATTGCGAGCTTCGCCCGGTCCTTTGTTTACGACCAGTCTGATTAGTCGGATCTCGGTCACGCCCTTTATTTGATCTGTTTTATCAGCCTGACTTGTTGGATTGATTAGATATTCTTGATCAGTTTGATTGATTAGATTAGTTAGATCAATGGCTATTGGAGAAGCATCATCGACGATAATGATCTCTAATTTATCTATAGGGTAATCGAGTGTTAAGAGAGAGTTGAGACAGCTAATTAGTTTTTGAGGTCGGTCATACGTCGGGATAACTATACTTACAAACGGTAATAATTCCTCACTCATCGGGGGAAATTGACGCACAATAACCCCTTGGTTTTCCAAATTAACCGCAAACTCTTTAATTCTAGGATCAATTCCACTCACAAGGGCTTGATCTTGACCACATAGTTGTCCAAGAGCAACTACTCCACCTGAACTAAGTTTAATAATTCGTTGCGGATGGCTTATAAACAAACTGCCACCATTAGGCTCCGTATGCAAAGTGACCTGCTTGGCCAAGTGATAAAGTATCATAAACGCATGACGGGTTCCTGACGCAGAAATTCAATTATTCTTTCTACTAACTTTTCCGGTTCGCCCGCAACTACCTCCCCTTGCTTTCTGACTATTCCACCCGATAAAATCTCGCGCAGACGTTGTTCCGCTGATATTTCGGAATTAGGTATTAAGGGCCTAGTATAGTGTGGTTTAGCCGGTTGAATTTGGAGATTAATTACTTTGCTAACTCGTCCACCTACTGTATCCGCAACTAACCCCAAATCCTCCAAATCCCAGCACGGTATCTCTTGAGTAAAGGCTTCAAGGGTATCTGCTAAATCCGCTCGTTCTGAGGATTCATGCCCTTTATCCGTAATGGCAATGAGAGCTGGTAGCTGGACTAAAAGCTTTTCTCTTTTACCTTTTTCTCGCCGACGAATAACAATAGCCTGACCAGCTCCAAGCTTCTCAACCTTTTCTACTTCGGTAACATAGGAAAATCCTAATACGGCTGCCGCAATCCCCGGCATTAGACTATTGAGTTGATCCAAACAGCCATCTCCACAAAGAAGCAACTCCACGTTTAAACGCTCTAAGGCTGCTGCCATGGTTTTGCCCTTTCCCAGTTGATCGGCGGCTTCTAACGCTGGATCCCACAAACGCTGGGCCACATCGGCCCCAGAAGCTAGACACCACCGTAACGTTTCCTCTCCCTCTAACCCACCCAAGTAAAGAACAGAGATCTGTCTTACCATTCCCTGTCTTTTAAGGACAACCGCTTGTTCAAAAGCGGACCAATCGCTAGGATTTATTATGTTGATTAAACCTTCGCGTAGAGGTTTTTCACCATAGGCATTTGTCGGCAAGGGCACCAGACAATCAACCGTATTTCTTATTATCACTGCGACATGCAAAGTCAAAACCTCCTTCAACTGAAACGGTAACTAATACCACAGCCGCCTTTCGGAAAGTTCCACTGCAAAGCCTCTTGATCACAAATAATATAGCAGGTGCCACATTCCAAACAAGCTTCGTAATTAAAAACAACACCTTGGTTAGCTTGGGGTAAATAACACTGAGCTGGACAGGCTGTCAAACAGGCCTTATGTGGACAGGTGCGGCATTTTTCGTAGTTCACCTTAATATGCGCTTCACGATCCAGAATATAGCGGCTTAATTTCAGGCGTACTGCTACATCTACCATAACAATCCCCTCCCAGCTTGGAGCCCGTCCTTGGCTAACTGCCAGAGGCCAGTCTCCTCATCCAGCATAGTTTTTACTACTCCTGTCAGTTTTTGGTGTCCTTGTCCATCTACTCTAAACCACTTTTCCAACATACCAACAATAAAAGAGGGATAGACTTCATAGAGCCTTTTATTAAATAACATGGGCATAGCCGTTTGGAAACGAGTAAGATCCTTGAGTACAAAACTATCCTTTAAGGCTTTATCATACCTTTTTAATATCTGAGCATCGAATTTGCCACTCGTCAGAGCCGTACTCACCGTTTCTGCTGCCGCCCGACCGGAAGCTATAGCTAAGTTGACTCCTTCTAAAAAAATTCCACCCATCAACACCAAACCAGCAGCATCCCCTACAACTAACAGTCCCCCGCCGGAGAGCTGCGGAAGCATTTTTATGCCCGCCTCAGGAATCAAATGTGCCGAGTATTCCAACACCCGGCCACCCTCTAGTAGTGGGGCAACGACCGGATGGCGTTTGAATTGATCTAAGGCTTCATAAATCGTGGCTTTTTTGGACTTGAGCGAGTGGGCTTGGACCACCACACCGAGTGATAAACTCTCCTTGTTGCTATAGAGGAAAGCCCCCCCATGCAACCCCTCACCCATCAATCCTAGGTATTCATTGGAAACTCCTTCATCACCGAGCAAGTTGAATCGTTCCTCTAGAGCCCCCGGCGGTAGTTGGATCACTTCTTTAACTCCCAAGGAAAACTGATCAGCTGTAAAATCACGACGCATTCCCGCCTTACGAGCTAGTAAAGACACAGCGCCATCAGCAGCGATTACCACCTTGGCCCTAAGTTCACCAGGGCTGCGATCTACCTTGACGCCGACAACCTGATTCCCTTCTCGCAATACATCGAGAACAGTTGTTCGGGTGAGCAACACAGCCCCTGCTTTAACAGCCTCTTGCGCATACCAGCCGTCAAACTGGGAGCGTTGGATGACAAATCCGTTATAAGGCGGCTCCTTAAATGCAGCACTGTTTAAGTCTAGGGCAACTGCTGAATCTTTGGTTAAGATGGAAATCATTTTCCGTCCGATATAACGTTCGACGTGTGCCTTCTGCCAAAATTCAGGAATTAAGTCAGCCAAAACATGACCAAATAAGGCACCGCCAAACATATTCTTGGAACCCGGATACTCTCCCCGTTCAATCAAGAGTACTTTAACTCCCTGACGGGCTAACACCAGGGCTGCCGTTGTCCCGGCCGGACCAGCACCGACTACAATAACGTCAAAATTCTGACTTCTGACCTCGGACTTCGGACTTCGGATTTGTTCGGCACCAACAGTGGAGTTCCCCACTGCAATTTGCTTACTCATCGCCGCTCCTCCTTGATTTCTTGCATCCGTGGTGTTAGGAGTGGCACTATCTCCCGCCAATCCCCGTGAACCCCTAAATCAGCCAAACGTAGGATGGGAGCCTGCGGGTCATTATTGATAGCAATAATCTTGGCTCGGACTACACCACTAATATGTTGGGCAGCCCCAGAAATACCCAGTGAAAGGTAAATTTGTGGGTTGACAAGTCGTCCGGTTTGCCCAATTTGTCTGGCAAATGGAATCAATCCAGCATCTACTGTAGGCCTACTGCCTGCCAATGCTGCCCCTAACGCCAGAGCAAGTTTTTGAACCTGCTCTAAGTCTTCCTGTGTCTCTACTCCTCGGCCAATCCCCACAATGACCTCTGCCTCACCAATATCTAATTCAGAGGGTGGAAGATAATACGTTTCCAGAACCTGTACTGTTTCCCTAGCCTTATTCACGGTTACCGCTTCTCCATCATCAGGAATGGATAGTATAGTAAGAGCGCATTCTTTAACAGTCATTGGCTCAAGCGTACCTGGATCAAGATCAGCCATCAAGACAATATTATACTGTCCCATAAATTCGTTGATTAATTGATACTGTCCGTTATACGCTTGTACGATAGCCTCAAGATGACCATCTTTAACGCTTAATTCTAGACAGTCCGTTACCACCCCAGCATTAAGTTGAACTGCTAAGCTTGGGGCTAACTCGTGACCAGCGACTGTCCCCGGCAAAATAACTAAGGGCACCTCTTGTTCAATGATAAAATGACTGACTACCTGTAGCCAGTTTTTCAAACCATACGCGTCGCCGCCCACCTGATACACTTGACCTATCCCATAATCGCCCAAAGTCTTTAGGTACTGCGGCTGGCAGGTACCTAAGATTAACACAGCCGTACGTAACTCCGACCATTTTGGAAAACGTTGGAGACGGGTGCAAAGGCGCAGGGAGGACTCGGTTATTTCTTCATTGTTATGTTCAAGAATTAGCAAACAATCAAGCACGTTGCCTCTCCCCCCTTTAAATACTTCGTCCTACTTTGAACCCCTCATAAATGGCATGTTCCATCTTGCGAGGTGCCAGGCAATCCCCAATGCGATAAACTTCTGGTGCCATCCCCTTGATTTGATAATAGAGTTCTTCCCTAGGTTTGGGATGACCTACCAGAACAACTGCAGTGATATCATTTAACACTCGCTCTTGTCCATTGTAATGATTGAAAATTGTGACAGAATCTGACCCAATGGTGCGCACTATGCTATTCGTAATCATTTCTATTCCCTGATCTAACGCTCGCCTATACCATAACTGAATGTCCATGGTCGTCATTAAATCTGGCGCTACATAAAGACCCGCACTTAGTATAGACACCTTTTTGTTAAGATAAGCTAAATATTCAGCGATACTAGTTCCTTGGTGGAAGCCAATATCATCAATAATTAAGACATTGTCCCCTGGAACCTCCCGACCGGCTAAAACCTCATAGAACGTCAGGACATGCGACTGGTCTGCCCCTGCAAGATAACTAGGAGCTGCTTCGGAACCTGTTGCCACCACTATCACATCCGGACGTTCTCCTTCGACCAACCCTGGTGTCACCTCGACCCCCAGCAAAATACTGACAGGTAGCTGCTCAATCTCTTGGGTCTGATTACGGATGACGTCCGAGAATTCTTCTCGATTTGGAACTCGTGCTAATAAATTAATTTGCCCACCCAGTTTTTCTGCCCGTTCATATAATGTAACTCGGTGACCTCGACGAGCGGCCTCTTTGGCTACCTCTAAACCCGCTGGCCCACCTCCAACTACCATCACCTTTTTAACGTTCTCTGCCTTTTGAAGGCTATGGGTTTTAAAAATTCCTTCCCGTCCTGAAGTAGGATTTTGCAAGCAACCCAAATCTCGATTAAGACCCGTACGAGCTGCGCAGCCCTGATTACAGGCAATACATTGACGGATTTCCTGATGCCGCCCCTCTAATGTTTTGTTAGCAAACTCCGCATCGCAAATCTGTCCTCGAGCAATACAAACCAAATCGGCTTGTCCGTTGGTCAGAATCCGTTCGGCTTGAGCAGGTGCATTAATTCGCCCAGCGGCAAAGACCGGCACGCCTACAACCTCTTTTAATCCGGCTGCTGCGTAGGTGTTATATCCCAAGGGAACGTGCATCGAGCCTTCGACCATAAATAAGTTATGAAAATTAGCCGTACTAGTATTAATAAAATCAATTAAATGTAACTCGTCTAAATTAGCTGCTACTTTTTTCATATCGTCTAGCGTCAACCCACCGTCTACTAGCTCATCCCCACTTAGCCTGATTCCCAAGGCATGATGTTTACCAAGAACTCGTCGCAAAGCAGTCATAATCTCAATCGGAAAGCGCATACGGTTCGTAAAACTGCCTCCGTACTCATCGGTTCTCTTATTAGTTAAAGGAGACATAAATTGTCTAAGTAAAGAACTATGTGAACTTTGTACCTCACAACCATCAAAACGTCCCTTGATTGTATGCTCAGCAACTAAGCAAAATCCCCGAATAACTTCCTGCATATCTGCTTTATCCATTGCTTTAGGAATCTCTCGAAACAATGGGTCGGGCACTGAGGATGGTCCCCATAAGGCCCGTCGCGTAAAAGCACTTGACCCTTGCTGCCCGTTGTGGTTTAACTGTGCCAATATTTTGCCGCCAAACTTATGAACCTCTGTCGTCATCCGCAAATAACCCGGAATTACCCGCGAATCAAAGGCATCAATTAATTTTTCGTAGGCAACATCGGTTGGATGAACTGATTGTTCCTCGGTAATAATTAAGCCTGCTCCACCTCGAGCTCGTTCCCCGTAGTAATAAGTGTGCCGGTCCGAAGGAAGATGGTTTTCAGCAAAATTAGTTAAGTGGGCCGGGAATACGATTCTGTTTTTCAAGGTTATCGGTCCTAAACGAATTGGTGAGAATAGATGAGGAAATTCTGTATTCAAGCTCTACACCCCCCTTTGCTAGATACTTTTGCCCACTTGAAATCCTTCTCTAACTGCAGGCCCTATTCCCCGGGGGGCCAAACAATCCCCTATCCTATGAACTTCTTTCACTTTGCCGCATAATAGTTGGTAAAGAGCATCATTTGGCTTCGACCAAGTATTAAAAACAAAAAAATCTATTTCAGTCAAGGTGGTGGGCATACTACTGAATATATTGTAAATAACTGCCGTTCGATCATTAATTTCTTTAATTCTATTGATTAAATATATTTCTGTGGAACAACTCATTAAGGTTTGATTCCAACTCATCAGTTCGCCCGTAGCTGCCATTTTATTGCCAGCAAAAAAGTCCGGGGTAACAAAAAAGATTTTGTTCCCCGCAGCAACTAATTTTTCTACTGCGCGGGCCATTAACTGATCTCCGATTTCATCCCAAAGCAATATTGTTTTGTCATGCAAATCCGCCCTAAGTACTTCTCGTGCGGAAGAATAGGCACATCCCCTGGGAACAACGGGCGGCTCTCCGTCAACGGAACCCGTCGCAAGTACTACCACATCCGGTTCCGCCGCATAAATATCAGCAATCAGGGCTTCTTTGGCGATAACCACCTTGACATGATGCTCAGCCAAGTTCCTTTGCCACATCTTCATAAGGCTAGCGAATTCCGGTTTGTCAGCTTGAGCAGCGAGTTGCCCCCCTAAGTGAGGGCTTGCTTCCCACAACGTAACCTCATGACCGCACTCGGCTGCTGAAACAGCGGCCTCCATTCCAGCCGGTCCTCCTCCAATAACCAAAATCTGCTTAGTTTTTAGCGGTTTACGTCTCTCTTTTTGTACCTTGCTTTCTAGCCCAGCCCTGGGATTTACTAAGCAGGTGAGTGGTTTTCCCATACTTCGCCTTACCTGACATCCTTGGTTACAGGACAAACAGCTTCGCACCTGTTCTTCTCTGCCAGAGGTAACTTTTGTAGGCAGGTCAGGATCAGCTATGAGGGCTCTATTCATACAGACGGCATCGACCAGCCCCTGCTCAACGATTGTCTTGGCGTACTGGGGACGATGAATCCTGCCTTCGACAAAAACTGGAAGCGGAAGGATTTCTTTAATTTTTGAAGCCACTGCCACTGCTATACCTTCTGCCGCGTAGTGACTGGCTGGGGTTAAATGCAAGGTAAAAAGGCCTCCTACACTAACCATCAGATAATCAATGAGGTTTAGCTCCGCCAAGAGTCGCGCCATCTCCATCGATTCCTCTGGTGTTATACCGCCCCAGGGTGCAAACTCATCTGCACATAGTCTTAAGCCTAACAGCTTGCTTGGCCCTATGACCTTGCGAACGGCTTGTAAAACTTCTCTAGTCAGACGTAGGCGATTGTCAAGTTCTCCACCATAAGCATCGGTGCGCTGATTTGTCAAGCGGGACATATATTGCCGCAAAAGGGAGAACTGGGCTGCATTGATTTCAACCCCATCCAGGCCACCCTCGACAGTATGGACAGCTACCAAAGCGAAACCAGCAACGACGTCCCGAATGTCTTCTGCTTCCATAGCCTTGGGCACCTCTCGGGAAACTACGTCCGGGACAGCACTGGGTGCCCATAGTTCACGCATTCCTGTACTGCCTTCGGACTGCATGCCGCTATGATTAAGCTGAGCCACCACCAAGCTGCCATAATTATGGACGGCTGCCGCCACTTGCTGATATCCCGACACGATTTCTGACCGATAACCTAATAAGGCCTTTTCATATGGAAGATCCGAGGGATGTACTATCTGCTCTTCTAAGACGATCAATCCAGCTCCGCCCTTGGCTCTCGCCTGGTAGTAGGCAACGTGTTGCCCGGTAAGCCGATTGTTGTGGGCAAAATTTGTCGGATGGGCACCAAATATGATCCGGTTAGGCAGTTCCCTAGCTCCGACGACTAACTTTTCGAATAGTTTATTGGACTTAGTCGCAACCATACGCTTCCCCTCTCATACAATCCGGGTCCGGTTGATTCCAGTTTCCGTGAACTAGATAAGAGGCCCCCCGACAACCCCCTTGGCACTGGGAATAACCAGGACAATTATGACAACCCTCCGGTTGCTGCATCCCTATCTGAGTAAATAGTTCGGATTCTGTCCACCACCGTGATAAAGGTTTTTCGCGGATATTTCCCACGATCAAACTAGGATCAATTGTAAAAGGACATGGATAGATATCCCCTTGGGGATCAACTGAGCAGGTGAGCTTACCAGCCCCACAATAATTCAACCCTGGCAAGGACTCCCCCAACACTGAGAGAAAGAAAAAGGAATCTCCCGTCGTCACATCAGGATGGCGCACCAGCCATTGATAGAGATTCCTGTACTGCTCCTTGCTCGGGGTCAATTCCCGCCACCTCTCTATGGCCCGGCCGGAGGGACGAAGGCGAGATAAGCGTAACCTTGCTCCCATGCCTGTCACTAACTGGTACATCTGGTCTAGTTCTTGGATATTAAATCCGGTTACTACACTATTCACCGAAACCACCACGTCTTGTTCTCTCAAAAGTTGCACGGCCCTCACCGCCTGGTTAAAGACCCCCGTCCCCCGGATAGGATCGTTGGTTGCCGAGTTCCAGCCATCAAGGCTGACCTGAACCCTTAGTTTTCGTTCCCAAATCGCCGACGCTGTGCTCCGATCAACTAATAGTCCATTAGTACTGAATTGAATATATATCCCTCGTTGCTGGGCATAATCAACCAGCGAGAAAAACTGAGGATGGAGGAGAGGCTCTCCTCCACCCACGTTAATGTAAAAAACTTTCATCGCCGCCAAGTCATCCAGAAACGTTTTAATTTCGTCCATGTTCAGTTCGTTTGGTTTACACAGACCGCTATTGGCTAGACAATGGACACAACGCAAGTTACATTGATCAGTGATTTGCCACGTCAGGCAGATTGGTGCGCGTAGTCTCTGCCTGCCTACCTGCCAGCTCATAAATTATTCCCAACTCCTCTAAAGAAGACAAAGTTTTTAACACAACTGCCTCGATTGTTGATTTATCTCCTATGTTTGCATTCTGCAACGCAGCCGTGATTTCCATTACCGTTCCCTTTCCGGCCATCTCCAACAGAGTGACAGCCAGACGAGAATTAAGGAAAAACAGCCGGTCGTCTTGACGCCTATAAACAACGCCGCCAAAATCCTCGTAACGAAATTGTACTCCTGTCGGAACAGTATACTGGCTGTCTACCTGCATATCAGCACCTTCTTCGTCCTTTGATGGGGACATTCCTCCGAGCCACTTATAATTATTCCAAATGAGGAGGTGTGTCTCCTGACCTTAATATACTCCGCAAATCCCGTCAATCGCCAAGGTTTCGATAACTATATCCTCAAGGATTAGTGGCTCGCCGAAAAAAATCGGTTCCTCAATCAATTGTTCGTTTACTTCTATAGCTAATTCTGTCATTCAAGACCATCTCCTTATTTGTAAGATCCACTTCGGAATTTTTGTCCATTCTAAATCGTGAGTTACTGGTATTGGTAAGTCCCTTGGGCTTCTCTTTTTACGCAGGTGCCGCAATCTAACCTTCTGCCCTTACGCTCCTTGATAGGATAACTACTATTACAGGCACTTATGAAAGAGATCCTTCACATCTTGGATAGCTACTGTACGCGGATTTGCATCTTTGCAAACATCATGCAACTCGATTAACTCTGACAACTTATCCACGTCTTCCGCTTTTAGCCCTAAATCTGACAGTTTTTCCGTGATCCCCAAGTCATCGCGCAACTTTTCCATCTCTTCAACTGCCTTTTCCGCCGCTCGGATGGCGGTCATTCCGGTGGTGTCAACACCCATAGCCCGGGCAATGTCTGCATACAACTCAGGACAAGCAACTAAATTATAGCGTTGCGCTTCTGCTAGGATGATGGCGTTGCACTGGCCATGTGGCAAGTCAATATAACCACCCAAGGCATGGGCCATAGAATGAACAACCCCCGCTCCAGCGCTATTGATCGCATGTCCAGCCGAATACTGTGCCCAAGCCATTTTTTCTCGGGCTTGATCATTGTTGCCATTGCCATAAGCATTGCGAAGATTTTCCGCGATCAGTTTAACAGCAGAGATGGCCATTCCCATTGAAGTATACGACCACATCCTGGAGGTATAGGCTTCTACAGCATGGGTCAAAGCATCCATACCAGTCCACGCTGTTAAGCGTGGTGGCAATAAACGCATTAAGGCTGGGTCAATAATGGCCTGAGTAGGATTAATACTGCGTTCAAACATGATCATCTTGTATCTCTTTTCCGTATTCGTAATGACTGTCGCATTAGTGGTCTCGGAACCAGTTCCGCAGGTGGTGGTAATCGCAACTTGCGGAATGGTTATTGGTTTTGCAAAATCATTAAAACCCTCAAAAGAGAGGATCGAAGCTCCGTTATGATGCTCGATGATTCGAACTGCTTTAGCGCAATCGTGCGAACTGCCGCCCCCCAGTGAAACTACTCCATCGCAGCCAGCATCGCGGTACATCTTATGCGCCGCATGGGCTTCATAATCTTTAGGATTCGTGGTCACCCCATCATAAACCGTTACTTCAACCCCCGCATATTTCAGCACTCCCACAATTTCATCCACAATCCCTGTACCTTTTAGACCTGAAGTTACCAATAATGCATGTTTGATCCCTGCGGCCTTGGTCTCAATACCAGCCATTTGATATGCACCCCAGCCTATCATCGCCCGTGGTGTTGCATGAAACATTATTAATGGGAATTCCGAACTTTTAACATTGATTGACATAAACAATCACTCCTTCAGAATATTTTGAATTTATTGATTATAAAGTAAACAATAACTAAATAACGCATAATAGTTTGGTTTATACCCCCCTTCGCAACTTTGCCAACCTAGAAAGGCAGCTGTAAAAGTTGTTTCATTAGAAGATAATGGATAGAATTTACTGAGTTTTCATACTTGATTCCAGTGCAAAAAATCTTAAAACGAAATTAATTTTCATTTTAAACGACTTAATCGACATTGAAATCAATTGGATGATTACTCCCTATTTCTGAAACCCCAATCACAAGCTTATTTGAAGGTTTTCAGTCATTTAAAGTATTGAGAAGTTTAACTCTTTCGCGGTTCAGAAAATTTTTTTATATTCGGGAATCCCCGAATCCGCCGTTCAAATAATCAAGCATCATGAAGTTGACAGTTAGACAATTGGTTATTAAAGCCCAAGTATTTTGTTGTTTTGTATTCACAATTTTTTGCTAACATTATTAAATTTTCCTTAAATTCTTACTATTAATATTTTAAGCTCTAAGTAATAAAAGTACCATGGTAAAAGTTTATAAAAAAAAAGCTGGCCTTCGTGAATATTTTACAAAGTCCAACTTTAACCAAATGAAAGATTGATATTTTTTTGTTATCTCTAATAATAATATATTTTCAAATTTTATCTTGGAGAAAACGGAACATCGGAGATTTAGAGTCTATACGACCTGTCAATCCACCCCAAGTGTATTAAAGAATTCAATAACCTAACTCCTCCAGATCCTGAAAATCTATTCTGGTGAACAGTTCGATTTATCCATAAATAAGAGTGTAAAATCAGACGTGCTGATTTTACACTCTTAGCTTATTATTTGCTCAACTTTCGCTGCTCCAGTCAGTAAGATAAACCTTGACATTGGACGACAAAACAATTATCCATTCTAGACATTCTTTTATCCTTTTCCAAAGCTCACATCTTTTCTCTTGTCTTGAATCTGTCGTTTGGCTGTACTTTTTCTGGAAATCACATCTGAGCCTGATTCAAAATAAAATAACACCCTCAAGCTACCGTTCTGTCTAGCGTCCCTTACTGCAGGAATTTTATCTAAGGCTAGTTGAACATTTCTTTTCACTTCCCGGGAAATAGGTCCCTTTAACTGAACATCGAGTTGCAACTGGTTTTCATTTTCTTCCATACCCTCTGTTAGGGTTACCTCAAAATCGAGAACATTGTCAAGCGCAAACAAAACCTCATCGAAGTCCGCGATAGTTAGGTAATCTGCCTGGGTCAGATAAACCCGATCCCGGGATTTTATCAGTTCCAGTCGCTTCAATACCGTATTGCACGTACAATGACCTGAAATATACCTTGACATATCGCCAGTGCGATAACGAATTAAAGGCATAGCGGATCTGGTCAACGTCGTAAAGACTACCTCACCTTGTTGTCCATCCATAACGGGTAGTCCTGAACTAGGATTGATAATTTCGATATAGAGGTCAGCTTCCCGGTAGTGGTAACCACAAAAACCCTCACATTCTATTCCGCC
>LOEW01000110.1 GCA_001516045.1 Desulfosporosinus sp. BRH_c37 | reverse complement strand
TCCTGGTCTTCGAGATAACCAAAACTTCTAATAGTTCGCTGTTTGGTGGGCATCCCTGGTCCGGGGCGATACCCTTCGACAACACGGATATGCGTCTTAACGACGTCGCCTCGCTTCTTTGGGTCTTTTCTTATCATGGAATATCACCTCACATCTATTGTCGCATATCTGTCGCATAACATCAATAAAAAGGTATAAAAAAATGCGGAATTCCGCATTTTTAAAGGATATTATTCTACTTGGTCTGCTTCTTATGCTATGCTAACTGTAAAAGTCGGGCCTCGGTGGATATTTTCGAACAGATCTCTTCAGTGGATAAAACTTTGAAATTGTATGAAGGTCTGTACCATGAACTGGTGAGGGAACCTGAAAAGGAAGAGGTTTGGCAGGATATTATTACATGGTTAGAGCAACGTAGAGAAATGTAATAACTAATAGAGGCAAAGTTCGATTCTCAACAATTGGCAATTTTTTCTGAGCATTATTTATGATATAATAGTTTATTCTTTAAAAGGTGGTATTCGAAATGATTGATTCCGATATGTTAAAAGTGCTTCTTTACTACGATGGGTCAAAGCACTCATTTTCTGCGGCTGTTTATACAGCCAACCTTTTCAATAATATCCCTAATATGCATTTAACTGTTTTGCATATAGAAGAAAATGTTGAAGGTTTTATTGAGGGGGATTATAATTTGATGCAAACTTGGTCCACTAACCCCTATTCAAATATGGAGAAACATTTAGAAAAACACTTAGAAGAAGAAACTGATTCAGAAAAAAGAATACAATATTCTGAAATAATAACCAAAACAAATAAAATATTTACAGAGAGAGGCCATAATGTTAACCATAAAGTAATCTACTCCAATTATAATATTCCAGATATTGTGGAGGCAACTCTGAGTTATGCAACAAATTATGGGTTTCAATTAATAATTATGGGTACTCGGGGGCTAACAAGTTTAAAGGGTTTGATTCATGGCAGTTTGGCACATAGCGTACTTAATAAATCCGATATCCCAGTGTTATTAATTAAGAAACTACCTCAAGAGTTTGTCGATCGTTACTGCTCTTCCTGATAATTAACTAATTGCTTCTTGTGAAGGTCTCTTCTCGCCATCACGGCGCCTAGCCAACCATTTATCCAAATCGTAAGACTCCCACTTCTACAAGTGGGAGTGGTACACCTTATTCTGCTTCGGTGACGATAATGTCCGCTGGACACTATCGTCACTGGAGACTTATGTCACCGAAGACTCGATGTTCAAGTTTAGTTGAACGAGTTCAGTATTTCTTACCAGTCGAATGTTTATTTTCAGATATAGGGAGAAAATTGGCCCGGGGTAGATAAAATCAATGTCTATCCTGGGCTATACATAATTTTAGTAATAAAGTACCTTCTATACTATTATGTAACAAAGTTTCCGTTTTTAAAAACTGGGATTTCTTTATCTTCTAAAGTCCTTCCAAGGATTTCAAGATCGCTTGTTCCGATCATAAAGTCTACATGCACTAGAGATTCGTTGACTCCTAATCGCGTTAGGTCTTCTTGATTCATGTTCTCGCAATTTTTCATACACACAGGATAGGCCTTCCCAATGGCTAAATGGCAGGACGCATTCTCATCGAAGAGGGTATTGTAAAACAGGATATTGGAATTTGAGATCGGAGAATCATAGGGAACCAAAGCGACTTCTCCGAGATAATGGGAACCTTCATCAGTCTCAATAATTGTTTTGAGTGTTTCGTACCCTTTTTCTGCACTATAATCAACTATCATTCCATCTTTAAACGTCAGGGAGAATTGTTCAATGAGGTTTCCGTTATAGTTTAATGGCATGGAGCTAACAACTGTGCCATTGACCCCTGTTTTACTCGGCAGCGTAAAGACCTCTTCAGTAGGCATATTGGCGATAAACTCTAAGCCTTCAGGGGTAAACTCAGAACCACCTAGCCAGATGTGATTTTCCGGAAGCTCAATTCTTAAATCAGTGCCTAAAGAATTTGTGTAATGGAGAGACTTTAAGGTATGCGAATTCAAAAAGTCCATTTTTGTTTTAAGATTCGTCTTATGTTCATCCCAGGAAGCCACAGGATTCTCAGTGTCGACTCGCACTGTTTTCAATATGACCTCCCATAGCTTGTCAATCGAATCTTCTTCAGAAAGGTGTGGAAAAACTTTCTTGGCCCAAGATGCAGTCGGTATCGAAACAACGCACCAAACATTTTTGTTGCTCATCATCCGTTCTCGATACTCTTTAAGGGCAGTGCCGCTGGTTTTCTGAGCCTTGTTCATTCTTTCGGGGTTGACATCTTTCATTAGCTCAGGATCAGAAGCAGAAATACTCAAGAAAGCTGCGCCTTGGCGTACGTAGGAAAGATAAAATTCCTTCTGCCACTCTGGGAACTCCTCGAAAACCTCTTCTGGAGCGTGAAGAAAGCGAATTTTTGAGAAAAGTTCATCTTTCCATTGAATCACGACATCTCTGGCACCTTCCTGATAAGCCATTTGAGCGACTAGGCGAGTAAAAGGTGCACATTCGATCGGAGAAGTTATAACCAGCGTTTGACTTGGTTGAAGGTTTAATCCTGTTTTTACAATAAGTCGAGCATATTTAGTTAGTAAAATGTTATCCATAAAGACTCCTTTCAGTAATCAAATTATAATTCTGAATATCCTGAATTTTGTGGAAGGTGAGTCTATTTAATCTTTCACATTAAATTTGGAAGCTTCACTCTCTGAAAAATTATACCAAAGATTCTAAATAGATACAAACAAGCATTATGTTTTAATCATTTGGATTAATTTGATTATCCATAGAGAGGTGATATAATTTCCTTGTTAAGGGATTTAGTTTTAGGAATAATAGTTCTTGAACGTAAAGTTTGGAGCACTAAAGTATGAAATATTAGAAGGGTAGGAGAAGAAATGGCAGTAAAGCTTAGCAAAGGGCAAAAGGTTGACCTCACGAAAAGCAATCCAAACTTGAAGGAAATTATCGTCGGTTTGGGTTGGGCATCGAATCCAGCGGCCAGTAGCTATAACTTTGATTTAGATGCTTCTGCATTTTTGATAGGACCGAATGGTAAAGTGAAAGATGAAAATGATCTTGTCTTCTATAATAATCCTTCTGGTGGACAGGGGTCGGTAAAGCACAGCGGGGACAATAAGAAGGGTTCTGGTACGGGAGATGACGAGCAGATACACATTAATCTTTCCGCAGTCCCCGCATATATCGAGAGAATCGCCTTTACCATTACTATTAACGATGCCCAAAAGAAAAGACAAAGTTTCGGGGACATTAAAAACTCTTACGTACGAATTCTCAACGCCAGTACAAACGAATTGCTTCTTAATTATGAACTCGGTCAAGAATTTTCCATTGAAACTGCGATTGTAGCGGCTGAACTATATCGTCATGCAGGGGAGTGGAAATTTAATGCAATAGCCAGTGGATTTCAAGGCGGTCTAGGTGCCCTCTGTCATAATTTTGGGCTAGAGGTAGAAGAAGACCAAGGCACAGTGGGTGCAGGCAGTTCCAGAAATACCGATTATGGAAACACTGGGAATTCTGGTTTCGGAAACCCAGGGCTCGGTGACTCTGCGGTGCCTTATGGGCAGAGCATCCCCCAGCCCTATGGGCAAAGTAGCTCTCAGTCCTATGGACAAAACAGCGCTCCAAGCTATGGTCATCAGCCCGATCAAGGTGTGGTCTGTCCACGTTGCCATTCGACTCAGGTGACAGCTGGTAAGAAAGGGTTCGGCCTTGGCAAGGCCTTAGTGGGGGGGGTTTTATTAGGCCCAGTAGGCATTTTGGCAGGATTCATTGGGAGTAAAAACATGGAATTTGCCTGTTTGAGCTGTAAGGAGAGGTGGAGTGCGACTAGTAACACCAATACGGCTCAGTGGTTACAGAAACAAACCGAAAGTGCACGTAATGTCGTGAGTAAATATATGGGGAAAGATCTTACGGAGGCACTGGTAGCTGGTAGCGCTTTGGTGGCTATGGCGGACGGTGTAATTGAACCGTCGGAAAGGGAGAAGCTCATTGAATATTTCCGCACCAGTCAGGAAATGCGCGGGATCAATATCAATGAGGTAGATGCTCGGTTTAAATATTTTGTTCAACGGATTCAAAGTGATCGTATGATGGGTAAAGCTGAAGCCTTACGGGCAATAGGTAAATTAGCAAGTAAGCCAGATGCTGCTCGCTTAGTGGTTCGTTTATGCTGTGCTATTGGTTTTGCGGATGGAGAATTTGCCCCAGTAGAAAAGAAGATCGTAGAGGAGATTTCCCACGAGGTAAACTTGGACCCGAGGGAATTTATATTTTAGGCTTTTAAAGGATCGACCCGTAAAGGCCGATCCTTTAGTAATTGGAAAAAGCACGATGACGCTTATCGTGAAGAATGCCTAGTAAATCTCAGGTAGAAAGGTGTCGAGTTTTCCCCCATGAATGAAGGGATTTGTTATTTAACTGAAGAATATTCAGATAGGCACTTGGACTAGGGCATATTTAAGGTTGTTTAGAATTCTTTTTAAGGAGAAGTCGAGAGAGGATGAAAATACAAATTTTCGGCGTTAAGAAATGTTTTGATACCAAGAAAGCAGAACGTTATTTTAAAGAACGAAAAATTAGCTATCAATTTGTGGATTTGACCATGCACGGCTTGAGTATGGGAGAATTGCAAAGTGTAAAGGCTGCACTAGGTTTCAATAATCTAGTTAATAGTGCATCTAAGGATTATAAGAAGTTAAATATGGACCGAATTATTACTGCAAGTGGTAGGGAAGAGATGCTCTTCAATAACCCTAGCCTCTATAAAACTCCAATAGTTCGAAACGGCAAGCAAGCAACTGTTGGTTACGAACCGGATATATGGGCTTCGTGGGTAAATTAAGGTTAAGGTGAACATCGCTTGGCTTGAAGGGGTGATTAGTATGGAGACAAGAAAGGATATTGGAACGCTTTTAAAGCATTCTGACGATATTTTTAAAGATATATTGTCTCCTTTAATTGACAGGGGGGCAAATCCTTATATATATTTCTATCGAATTATTGGGTGCAATCATGAGGAGAAGTACCTAGCGGAGATTGTTAATTTAGATGAAAAACTTAGATTACTTGGTAATTATATTTTTTTCGACAGAAGAATTGAGATTGTAAGCAACTCATCCTCAATTGATTCTGCCAGAAATTTGCTTATACAAGTTCCTTTTAACGATTATCACAATGGGGCACTCTTAAACCTATTGGAAACACATGGATATTTTTCGTTAACATCAAACCTCCAAGTCAACAAAAATAACAAGGATGCTTTTGGGATAGTTCTTAATTTATATCTGACTAATGAGCGAGAAGTTAATTTAAATATCATCATGAACTTTGTTATGAAAGTTTTGCTGTGGTTCGTAGATTATGGTAAACAAGTTGGTAAGAAATCTGCTTATAATCCTAAGATACTATACTGGGGAAGTCCTAAAACACATGAAGTTTATTTTCTTATCCTTATGTCCCTGATTGGGTGCGATGTTCTTGTCCTTAATACGACGTTTAATGATAGGTTTGAAAAAGTAGACAAGCAAAATGAATTTTCCTTCTTAATTACTAAAGTGAGAGAACGACAGATTAGTGCTTTCCCCACGAGAGAATCCATAATTGAAATTCAGACGAGGATAGAGAAATCCCAGTCACTATTAGAAGAACCTCCTAAACTAGTGGAAAACTCTGAAAGAGATCTGCCTACATATCAAAAACCGATAGAGTTAAATGATCCGACTATTGTGGTAAAACTAAAAAAATCTGAAGCTATCTTTGAGGAAATCTTTGTTCCCTTAAGCAAACGAAGTGGCTTTGTAGGTGGGCCCTTTCCGATACTTCCTACTTATTTTATGCGATATATTGGAGTACCCGGTTCCTTAGATGATTGGGAGGCAGAATATTATAATAGTCTTTATAATCTAGATAATGCTTTTAAAATGTCGCCCTTTTATCTGAAGTTCCTTGATGGCATCCCAGCACTGAGTGCTGCGGAAAGTGCTCTAATTCCCCAAAGACTTATCGGTCATCCATACAGAGATAGGTTTGAAATCATAGAACAATTTCTTCGGGCCAATTTACTTCCCCAAACGTATGATCAGCTGCTGGACAACACAGTCCGGAAAGCGTTTGTAGATTCAATTAAGCTCTTCGCAGAGAAAAGTAGTAATATTAATACATCCATCGTCTTGAACTTTTCGCTAAAACTTGTTACTTGGTTTAATAGATACCTGCCCAAACTCTTAACTAGAAGTAATCGTAACAAGAAATTCAGTGTAGGTGGGCTTGACTATGAGCATAATCCTAAAATTTTATTCTATGGTTCGATCAAACTCCATGAAATCTACTTGCTCAATGCGTTCCATAAAATGGGATGTGATGTTCTTTTTATTCATTCAGACGAGGCAGGAGACCTACCGTTTCAAAACTTCGACGATCACAAAATGTTAACCCAGGTGATGAGAAATGAACATAACCTGCCCCTGAAATTATTTCCGGAAGGAGAGCGGTTGATTCGTAAAAGTACAATAGCCTACCAGGCATCCAAAGAAATCGAGGAAGTGATCTATAACGAAGAGGTTGGTCTGTTTAAACCTTGGCAGTTTGAAAGTTATTCAACACACCCCATAACGCTTAAAACCACATTCGATGAATTAAAAATTCTTTGGCGAGAACCCGCTAAACTTCGCACCGAGTTCAAAGTTCAAAACAAAAAAGTTTATGTGCCCAACTTATTTGCGAAAATCAATGGGGTTAGTGAAGATCTTAATTCTTATTGGCTAGACCTCAAAGCACTTTCGTCAGCTTTTAATACGAGGCTTCTGGAGGATGTCCCCTTTACTAAAATTCTTTATACTAAGCAAGAGCTTTATCAGACGGATTATTTATTGAACGAACAGGGCCTTTTTGATGAATTGAAAGTTCTTGAAAGTCCTCATTACAAATTTGGTCACCTTAAAGCCAATTTACAACATTTCCTTATTGCAAAAATTAACGAACTCTTACTCTCAGGATTTTTTTTAGCCAAGGTAGATGAGAAGTTTAAGCTTAAAATTATAATGACCATCTTAACAATGGATGATTCCTTATTAAAGCTAATTGAAGCATTTGATTATCCACAAGAGATTCCCAAAGTGATTGTCTACGACAATGAAAAAGAAACCTTCAGTGAAAACGATGCCATCTTACTTGCCTATTTTAATCTTATTGGTTTAGATGTTATTATCTTTACCCCCACGAATTATAAGACGATTGAACAACAAATCAAGCCCAGTTATTTTGATGTTCATCAGCTACCATTCGTAAAGTATGATCTTGCTCTTCCGTCTTTAAACAGTATTTCGGCGGCTTTGCCTCATAAACCTGGATTATTGTCTCGTTTTTTTAATCTTCATTAAGTGAACTCGTTCAACTAAAGTTGAACATCGAGACTTCGGTGACGTAAGTCTCCAGTGACGATAGTGTCCAGTGGACATTATCGCCGAAAGCGCATAACCCTTAACGTATACTATCGCGCTGAAGGATTACTTACGCCGAAGGCGCAGATCCACAGACGAATACTTTCGCGCCGTAGGATGGAGTCTACCTCCTTCGCCGCTAAGTGTTTCTATTGGGAAAGGCGGCTCGGCGATACTCCTCAGCGCGATAGCATTCGTTAATGGCCGTGCGCTTTCGGCGAAACCCTCTCCGGAGGCTTTCGTCACCGGAGACTATCGTCACCGAAGCAGAGTACGGGGGGCCCACTCCCACTTGAAGAAGTGGGAGTCTTGGATAAAAGGAGGAATTAAAATGGAAATTCAAGGTTTTACTTCGACATTAGCAGAGGAAAAAAGCATAGTCCCTGTACAATATCCAGAGTTTGATCTCGAAAAGAAGAAAAGTGAAGTTATGGCAAAGGTGCAGGAAAGTCCAGAGGTGCGCAGTATTGTTCGCCAGATTAATATCGAAGATGTAAGTTCTATAATGACGTTTGGGAAGAACACAGCAGAAGAGGTTTCTCGTTTTTCAGACGCCATTCTTCATTCGATGCAAACGACTAAGGTTGAGGATTCCGGAGAACTATTAATTCAGCTTAATAAAATCATGGATAAGTTTGATATTAAGGATTTTGAGGATAAACCTCCGAGTTTTTTGGAAAAGATTTTTTCGAAAGTAAAGAATTCTGTCGAAGCACTCTTTCAAAAATACAACTCTATGGGTGATGAGGTTGACAAAGTATTTGTAACACTCAAGAAATATGAAGCGGAAATAGGGATAGCTAATAAACATTTAGAGGATATGTTTAATAAAAATAGCGAGTATTATGAACAACTAGGGCAATATATTTACGCAGGTCAAGTCGTGTTATCTGAACTCAAGAATAATATTATCCCTGCAGCTCAAGCTAGAGTTAACCAGACTGCTGATAGGCTTGATCAGATGGCAGTTAATAATTTACTACAGGTACAAGAGATCATAGAACAACGAATTTATGATCTTCAACTTGCAGAGAATGTGGCCGTCCAGAGTATGCCAACCATTAAAGCTATTGAATATGGCAATTACAACTTGGTTCGTAAAATTAATTCCGCCTTTGTAATTACAATGCCAATCTTCAAGCAGTGCTTAGTACAAGCCATTATGTTAAAACGTCAATCGGTTCAAGCAAAAGCGATGAGTGCGCTAGATGAAAAGACGAACGAGCTTTTACTTCGGAATGCTGAAAACACCGCTTTGCAATCAAAGATGGTTGCCAAGCTTGCTACGGGAAGTTCCGTAAGTATTGAAACCTTAGAAAAATCATGGCAAACGATCGTCAACGGTATCGAGGAAACAAAGGCAATCCAAGAGGAAATGAGACAAAAACGTCTGGACGGTACGAAGAGATTAGAGATTCTTAAACAAGATTTTGTTAATCGCGGAATTATTAAATAACAGGAATAAATTCAAAAGGGGCACTCGCATTATTTTGCGAGTGTCCCTTTTGAATTCTGTTGACTACGTAATATTTATAGAGTAATATATTTCATATACGAAATAAACGTATACGAAATATACGCATACGAAACAATTTGAGAGGCGGAGGCGAAAATGGACGCTATTAACGAAAGTACGAAAGTTGCAAACCTATTTCAGGAGGTAATGATCCTTTTTAAACAGAGGATGAATAAAGTATTTGAGGATTCTGGCATTACTGCAATACAAGGTATGGTGCTTAGAATTTTGAGTAAGGAAAAAAGAATCAAGATAACAGAACTTAGTAGTAAGCTTAGTCTTCCTAATAGTACTGTTTCTGGGATTCTCGATCGGCTTGAAAAACAAGGTATAGTGGTAAGAGAACGAAGTCAAGAAGACAGAAGAGTTGTTTATGTAAGTATTTCCCCGCACTTTAAGGAGATGCATCAAGTCATTCGTGAAAATTTAACTCGTAATATTAAGAATGTGATGAATCAAGGTACCTCAGAAGATCTAAATAATATTTATCAGGGTCTAAATACCCTGAAAAAACTCTTGAATGACCCTGATAAATAACCTCTAAACAATATAATATGATGAGGTGATATTATGATTAAATTGTTTAAATTTTTAAGACAATACACGGTACAGATAACTGCGGTGATCGCGCTTCTATTTGTACAAGTTCTTTCGGACCTTTATTTACCTACACTAATGGCAGATATTGTAGATATCGGTTTAGTTAATAAAGATATTAATTATATTCTTAAAATTGGTGGTTTAATGCTACTCATTGCAGCAGGAGGAACTTTATGCGCAATTTGCGCGACTTACCTCTCCTCAAAAACAGCCGTAGGTTTTGGTAAAATATTGCGTGAAAGGATTTTTGCTAAAGTTGAAAGTTTTTCCTTACATGAATTCGATAAATTAGGAACCGCTACACTGATTACCAGAACGACGAATGATGTAACTCAAATTCAGCAAGTATCGGTTTTGATCCTTAGTATGATGATTACAGCGCCTTTAACTTGTATTGGTGGAGTTATTATGGCTTTGCAACAGGATACTTCACTAGCCTGGGTGCTAATGGTTACAATTCCCATCCTATTTGGAGTTATTGGTATTACCTTGAAAAGAGGTTTGCCTTTATTTAAGGTAATGCAGCAAAAGATCGATCAACTAAATCTTGTTTTGCGGGAAAAACTTACTGGTATAAGAGTCGTGCGTGCTTTTAATCGCATCGAAAAAGAAAGAGTGCGATTTGATGATGCCAACGCAGATCTCATGGACAACGCAGTTAAGGTCAACTTAATCATGGCTGTTTTAATGCCGACCATGATGCTAATTATGAACTTAACCACTGTGGCGCTCATTTGGTTTGGTGCTCTTAGAATCGAAGAGGGAACTATGCAAATTGGGTCACTTTTAGCCTTTATTCAATATGCTACTCAAATCTTATTCTCCTTGCTTATGCTGGTCATGTTATTTATCATGGTACCTCGTGCTCAGGTTTCAGCTGTTAGAATCAATGAAGTCCTTGAAACGAACCTTGACATCATTGATCCCCAAAAATCAAAGCTAGGGAATAATGAAAGAGGTTTTGTAGAATTTAAGGAAGTTTCCTTTAGATACCCTGGCGCAGATCAACCAGCTCTTAATAAGATAACCTTTAGCTCAAAACCAGGTGAACTGACAGCGATAATTGGGGGTACTGGTTCTGGTAAATCAACGTTAGTTAATCTAATGACACGTTTCTACGATGTTGAAAGTGGCAGTGTTTTGGTTGATGGAGTTGATGTTCGGGAGATAAGCCAGAAAGCGCTTCGTGCTAAAATCGGTTTTGTTCCTCAAAAAACGGTGCTTTTTTCGGGTACTATTGCTGAAAATATAAAATACGGTAAGCAAGATGCTACTAGGGAAGATATTGAGCATGCAGCGCAAGTGGCCCAAGCGACAGAGTTTGTCTCTGGGCTAGAAGCAGGCTTTGATCATCGTATTGCCCAGGGAGGAACCAATGTTTCAGGTGGACAGAAGCAACGTCTCTCAATTGCTCGCGCTTTAATTAGAAGAGCTGAAATCTATATTTTTGACGATAGTTTTTCCGCCCTAGATTTTAAAACGGATGCCAAGTTACGCGCAGCTCTTAAGACTGAAATTGCGGATGCTACAGTTTTTATTATTGCTCAAAGTGTTTCAACAGTTAGGAATGCAGATAGAATTATAGTTTTAGATGAAGGACAAATAGCTGGCATAGGAAAGCATAAAGAGCTGCTAGATACCTGTAAGGTATATCGCGAAATTGTAGCTTCCCAGCTTTCAGAGGAGGAATTAGCGTGAGTGAAGAACGTAAAGATAAACCCCAACAAGGAGTCTTTGGAAGAGCAGGGGGTCCTGCGGGTTCCCTTGGAAAACCAGTAGAAAAAGCCAAAAATTTTAAGGGGACACTTTTCAGGTTGCTTAGATATTTAAAGCCGCAGAGAACTAAATTTATAGCTGTGTTTATTTTTGCCATCCTGAGTACAATTTTTAGTATTGTTGGCCCTAAAATCATGGGTAAGGCGATCACAAAAATTGGAGAAGGTTTTGGAGCTAAAATGATAGCTCTGAAGATGCATCAGCCTGTTCCTTCCTTAGATTTTACGTTTATTAGTCAGATCGTGTTAATCCTATTGGGGCTATATCTGATTAGTGCAGCATTTAGTTATCTTCAACAATATATTATGGCTGGAGTTGCCCAAAAAACGGTTTATAATATGCGTAAGGAAGTTGATGAGAAGCTTTCCCGCCTACCGCTTAAGTTCTTTGATGCCAGAACTCATGGTGAGATTTTGAGCCGTGTGACCAATGACTTTGATAATATTTCAACTACCCTACAACAAAGTCTTACCCAGCTGATTACTTCTATTGTAACAATTATTGGTGTCGTGGTTATGATGCTTTCCATCAGTCCGTTATTAACACTGATTGTTATTTTAACTCTACCACTTTATGTTTTAGTGACCATGAATATTGCTAAACACTCTCAGAAACATTTTGCTGCTCAGCAAAAATCACTGGGAGAACTTAATGGGCATGTTGAAGAAATGTATACTGGGCACAGAATTGTGAAGGCCTTTGGGCGTGAGGATGAATCCATCGAAACCTTTAATGCTATTAATGCTAGACTCTATACTGCTGGCTATAAAGCACAGTTTATTTCAGGGATAATAATGCCTTTGATGAGATTTGTCAGCAATTTAGGTTATGTTATAGTCTGTGTCGTCGGTGGGGTCTTTGCAACTAAGGGTACCATTACAATTGGTGATATTCTAGCCTTTATTCAATATTCGAGACAGTTTACCATGCCTATCGTTCAGACTGCCAATATTGCCAACATTATTCAATCAACTGTAGCTTCAGCTGAACGTGTTTTTGAACTGCTCGATGAGGTCGAAGAATTACCGGATAATGCTGATGCTAAAGTTATAGCCTTTCCCAAGGGAGAAGTAAGATTTGAAAATGTTGATTTCAGCTATAATGAAGAAGAACCACTGATCAAGAACGTGAATATTGACGTCAAACAGGGACATACAATCGCTATTGTTGGACCAACAGGTGCGGGCAAAACGACCCTTGTTAATCTATTAATGCGGTTCTATGAACTAGATGCTGGTAAAATCACGATCGATGGAGTTGATATCCGAGATATCAAGCGTGGTGCTTTACGCAGTATGTTCGGAATGGTACTCCAAGATACTTGGCTTTTTAACGGTACTATAATGGAGAATATAGCTTACGGTCGTGAAGGTGCTTCAGAAGAAGAGGTAATACAAGCTACAAGAGCTGCACACGCCCATCACTTCATTAAAACACTGCCAGATGGCTATAATACTATTTTAAATGAGGAAGCTTCAAACATTTCTCAAGGCCAAAAACAACTTCTCACAATTGCTCGGGCAATCCTGGCAGATCCTGCAATCTTAATTCTTGACGAAGCGACAAGTAGCGTTGACTCAAGAACTGAGGTTTATATTCAAAGAGCGATGACGGAACTTATGCAGGGCAGAACAAGCTTTGTAATTGCCCATAGACTTTCTACGATTAGAGATGCAGAATTGATCCTGGTCATGAATAAAGGAAGTATTGTTGAAATGGGTAACCATAACGAGCTTTTTGCTCAGAACGGTTTCTATGCCGATCTTTATAACAGTCAGTTTGCGAGCGCAAGCTAAATAACGAAGTGGTATAAAAGTAAAACAGAGCCTTTCGCCCTCAAAAAAGTGGTGGAAGGCTCTAAAAATATATAATTTTCAACTCCTGAAATGAGTAACTAATAATTAGCCAACAAGTTTTGTTACAGCAGCTTTTGGTTAAATAATGATTGCCATGAAAAAAATATTAGGATATAATTAAATCATTGGTACACAATTAATTATAATACAAACAAATCTTATGAGGTGTAATCTATGGATTTGGTAAATAGTAGCAGTAGTAGGCCATCAAAGTATATTTGCTATAAACTCAGTCGAGTGATGAGAAAGGTACATCGCTATTACGAAGCTAAACTTTCCTTTTACGGAATTACTCCGTCACAATTCTATGTACTCAGTGCAGTATGGGAAAATGATGGGGTGAAGTTCAAGGACCTTGCTAAAAGTTTGGAGATGGATGGGTCAACCCTTACCTCAATCCTGGATCGCATGGAACGACAAGATTTGCTGGAAAGAAGGAACGACCCAGAAGACAGGCGCTCACTCCTAATCTTCTTAAAGGAAAAGGCTATACAAAATATTGCCGAAATAACTCGCCTTGCCGAAACGCTTAATCAAGAAATAAAAGAATGCTTTTCAGACGAAGAGTTCGCTACTTTTGAGAGAGTTCTTGATAAACTATTTCTAGATTAGCGTTACAAAAGAGCTACAGACTAATTTTTCAGAAATAGTATAGAATGGGCTATGCAAAGTAGCTCCAATCAAAGGCAAAGAAAAAGACTAAAGCAATGATAGTTCTTGACGACTGAAAGGGGACAAAATATTTTTTTATATTTAATTAATTGAATTTTCTAACTCAAATGATCAACATAAAACCAACATATTCAGAAGGAGGATTAATTATGTCTATGCTTTTTTCTCCCGCTCAAATCGGAACACTTCAGCTTCGTAACCGCCTGGTAATGACTCCAATGCATTTAGGATACAGTCCTAAAGGAGAAGTCAATGACCAACTCGTTGAGTTTTATCGTGCTCGTGCGCGCGGAGGGGTAGGGCTTATCATAGTAGGTGGGTGCGGTATTGATCGAATAGGAAATGCCTACGGTATGACTCAAATTGATGATGATCGCTTTATTCCTGGTCTGAGTCGTTTGGTGAATGCAGTACATGCAGAAGGTGCCAAAATAGTGCCTCAGCTTTATCAAGCGGGAAGATACGCCCACTCCGCAATGACTGGCCAACCCTCAGTAGCCCCCTCTCCGATCCCTTCTAGGCTTACTGGTCAAACCCCTGTGGAGCTCACGCAGGAAAAAATATATGAGATAATAGCATCCTTTGTAAACGCTGCCAAACGAGCCCAAACAGCTGGCTTTGATGGGATTGAGATTTTAGCTAGCGCGGGATACCTTATTTCCCAATTTCTTTCCCCAGTTACTAATCAGCGCACTGATCGTTATGGTGGGGACCTGCAGGCCCGCATGACATTCGGACTTGAAGTGGTAGCTGCAGTACGTAGGGAAGTCGGTCCAGACTATCCTATTATAGTTCGGGTGGCAGGGAATGACTTCATGCCAGGAAGTCACACGAACACTGAGTCCCGAGCCTTTTGTCAAGCACTAGAGAAAGCAGGGGTAAATGCCCTCAATGTAACCGGCGGATGGCACGAAACTCCCGTCCCTCAACTTACTATGAATGTTCCTCTTGGAGCCTATGCTTACCTAGCGGCGGGAATCAAACAGGCTGTTTCTATACCGATTTTTGCTTGTAACAGGATCAACACTCCTGACCTAGCCGAAGAGATTCTACAACAGGGAAAAGCAGACTTTATTGGTATGGCTCGTCCACTTCTAGCTGATCCGGAACTACCCAATAAAGCTATGAGTGGTCATTCCGAAAGAATTCGTCCATGTATCGGATGTAATCAAGGGTGTTTGGATTACGTATTTCGTATGAAACCGACAAGCTGTCTGGTTAATGCGGAGGCAGGTCGAGAGTCAGAATTAGCGCCAAAAAGCCAATCAGAAAAACCTCAACATATTTTAGTGATCGGCGCAGGGGCTGCCGGGATGGAATTTGCGCGGGTAGCCGCAGGCCGTGGACATAAGGTAACGATTTGGGAAGAAAGTATGCGGTCAGGAGGACAATTGAGTCTAGCAGCAAGCCCTCCCGGTCGTCAGGATTTCTTGAATCTTGGAACATACCTAGCTTATGCTTGTAAGGAAATAGGAGTCACAATTGAGCATGATGTACAGGCGACTCCTGAGAACGTTTTGATGGCTGTACAGGAAGGAAAATTCACTAGGGTAGTTATTGCCACCGGGGCGCGTCCCATTTCTCCAGCTATCCCGATTGAAGCAGGAGTAGAGGTTCTACAAGCTTGGGACGTATTAACAGGCCGCAGTAAAACCGGGGAAAACGTGATTATTGTGGGAGGCGGAGCTGTAGGCGTCGATACTGCTTTACTTCTAGCGGAATGCGGCACCCTAGATAGTAATACCTTACGGTTCCTCATGCTCCAGCACGCAGAATCAGAAAAGGAACTTTACCGTTTATTGACACAGGGAAGTAAAAAGATTACTGTTTTAGAGATGATTAAAGGAATTGGACGCGACATCGGTCCTAGTACACGTTGGTCCATGCTAGCAGACTTAAAACGTTACAAAGTTAACTGCCTAGATGAAACTAAAGTACTTGAGGTTCGTGCGGAAGGTGTTCTGGTGGAAAACGCAGGATCTCAAAAGGTTATCCCGGCTGATACAGTAATATTTGCTGTCGGTTCCCGTTCTAATAATGAACTCTATCTTGCCTTGCAAGGAAAGATAGAGTCTTTGAGTATCATCGGAGATGCTGCAAAACCTCGTAAGGTTCTAGACGCCATTCACGAGGCGTATGCTGAGGCGATCAAATAGCGATGCTCGAAGTTTGAAGTTAGAAGTTAGAGGTTCGCAAGAGGAAACAAAGCGATATGATTATTCAAATTGAACATCGCGCCTTGCGCCTCGACCAATAAAGGGGGATAAAGAGAGTGGGACATATAATAAACGCTAAAGAAGAGGTATACTACGCCCTGGCAGAACGTCTGAGTAAAACCCCAGAAGGTGCGCCAATTAACGAAGACCTTATGGCTATCCTCCATCGCCTTTATACTGAGAGTGAAGCGATTGTGGGGAGCAAATTCCCCTTACTTCCCATGCCCTTGAAAAAGATCGCAAGTATAACAGGCATTCAGGAAGATGAATTAAAGATAATTCTGGATGGAATGTCCGAAAAGGGTCTAGTACTGGATATTCCGCGTAAAGATTCCTTCTATTATATGTTAGCCCCCATGCTGGTCGGATTCTTTGAGTACACCTTTATGCGGACAGGGGATCATGTTCACTTAAAAGAGTTAGCGGAATTATTTGAAATCTACTTCCATAGCCCTGGGGTAATGAAGGAAGTCGCCGGAATCGATACTAAGGTGATGAGAACCTTAATTTATGAAAAGCTTATCCCAGTGGCGGTGGAAACTGAAGTATTAGACTATGAGAGAGCGTCGGAAATAATCAGGCAATCTGGAGGCGGGGCAATTACTATGTGTGCTTGTCGCCACGAAGCAACTCACCTAGGGACAGCCTGTGATGCTCCGATTGAAGTATGCATGTCTCTTGGTAGAGCCGCGGAATGGATCGTTCGCAAAGGGCTAGGCAAACCTGCAACTGTGGACGACCTGCTGAATGTGCTTCATCAGACTCAAGAACTTGGTTTAGTTCACCTTTGTGATAATGTAATGAATCAACCAACTTATATTTGCAATTGTTGTGGCTGTTGCTGCAAAGTTCTGCGCGGCATCAATGAACAACATGTCTTTGCTACCCATCCCAGTAATTTCTTCCCTAGTATAGAGTTAGAAAGCTGCATCAGCTGTGGTATTTGCGCGGATAAGTGCCAAATCCATGCAATCATCATGACTGAACAGGAAAATGATCTGGAAGTTCCGGTTTTGAACAATGAGCTCTGTATCGGCTGCGGCGCATGTGCCTCTGCCTGCCCCAGTGGTTCGTTGACGATGTCCCGACGATCTGATTTGAATGTTCCCCCAGCTGATGGTCGGGAGAAATTACGACGAATGGCAACGGAGAAGGGGCGGTAGTGAACTCGTTCAACTAAAGTTGAACATCGAGACTTCGGTGACGTAAGTCTCCAGTGACGATAGTGTCCAGTGGGCATTATCGCCGAAAGCGCACAACCCTTAACGTATACTATCGCGCTGAAGGATTACTTACGCCGAAGGCGCAGAGCCACTGACGAATACTTTCGTGCCGTAGGATGGAATCTACCCCCACCGAAGCAGAGCACGGGGTCCCACTCCCACTTGTAGAAGTGGGAGTTTCACGATTGGATGAAGACAAAGAGGACGGGGACGGCACCTTTGTCCTCCTGCAAGTGAACAAATACTTAAGCCTGTTTCCGGTCGCAACTGGAAGCAGGCTTTTTAGGAGGCCGAGCAAGAAAAGCCTCCGCTGAGCAGTACACTTGCTGAGAACCTAGAGACTTTTCAGACTATGTTTGCCAATTGTATTGATTTCGCCTACCGAGAATTGAAGATCGGACAGGAACAAGAACCAGGCTATAATTTATTATTCATCTTGTATGGCGAACTGTTTAGAGAAGCTTTATTTTGAATAAAACTCGTATCTTGCGCCAGAGATCCAGTTTTTAGCTAGGAAATCCCGACCTTTTATTACTACTCTGTTCTTAATCACCTCTACAACGAGACCTTCGCTCTTATTGAGAAGGGCTTGTCCGTTGACATCTCGGGGCAGGGCGACTGAGGAACTGTTTATCATCACAAACTCTTCCCTTAAGACTGTTGTAGGAAGTTCCAATTGCCGGTGAATGTGACCATTGAAAAAAAACACCTCTGGGAATCTATTAAGGATTTCTCGGAGGTGATCAGACTGAATTATAAAGTCGGGTTTGTTTTGGTTAGAACCGAGCCGAATAAGAGGTTGATGCAGGAAAACAAAGATAGGTTTATTCGGTGTATAATTTTCCTTGAGTTTGGACTCTAGCCAAGTTAACTGATTATCGGAAAGATAGGCTCTATCCCCATAGGTTCGATCAGAGATAGCCGATTTCTCAGAGCCTAGAAATATAAAATGATAGCCCTCTAAATATTCGTCATAGTAAACTCGGCTTCGCCCTGTGAACTTCAGAAACCGTTTGAGAGCAGCGTCGTCGGTTTCGCCGTTAGGGAAGGTTTCAGGACTCCAAGCTTTGCTGATGGGGTTATGATAAACTTGGTAAAATTCGTGGTTGCCAATGGTGTAAAAAATTGTTGACTGGTTTTTCTGCCTGATAATCAGTTTAGCCAAAGTCTCATAGTCTTGAGGATCACCATCCCCCAGATCGCCGTTGATTACGAGGTTAGGGACATGGAGTTTTTCCATATCAATAAGCATTTGCTGAAACTTATTTTGGGCATACGGATTGGAACTTTGTACGTGGATGTCACTTACCACGCCAAAGACTAAGCTGAATGTTTGTTGACTTGGCTGATTTGCTTGGGGTGAAGTAGGTGAATTATTTGTAAATGCAGAAGGCTGGGCGATAGCCGGTAGGCTTCTAACTGGAATACCGTTAGATTCAGCGACAGTGATTGCTAAAAGAAAAACGAAAGGGAGTAGAAGCGTTTGGACATTTCTCATGTACTTTTCCTCCTGATCGCTCTATTTAAGGATAATTTCATTATGCATGTTTAATCCATCTTTGAATAGAGGATGATTACTGGAAATTAAATACACTTGATAAGTGGGTCACTATCTCAAGATTTCCAACTCAAGTTTTATATTTAAATAAATATTGAACATTTGAACTAGGTGTAATATATAAAAAAGAAGAAAATTATAGCATAAATTAAAGCCTGTTTCGTAATTGGAAACAGGCTTCATAGATTTAGGAAATATAAAGATTAGAAATGACCTGAGATAAGCCTAAACTGTTTAGTTTTTTTGTATATGCTTATTCTGGCATATAATTGAGTTCTTCGGCAAGTGAGCAAAGGGATCGCTCAATACCAACAACACGTTTCTCGTTGACTAGAGCGAAGATATGATCTCCCGCATAAATTACCGTATCTCCTTGGGGGATTATGTCTAGATCGCCTCGTTTAATATTTACTAACAGACAATGTCTGGGCCACACAACTTGTTTGACACTTTTGTCACTGATTTCCGAACCTAAACAAACGACAGTTTCGATAAGAATCATAGTCTCTTTTTCGTTAATAGGCTTAATGTTTTTCCTCAAGATGCGATCATAGAGCGCTTCATAAATCGGTTTGGTTTTTAATAAGTCACTGGCAAGGTAAGCTACAGTGGAAACAGTTATAAGCCCCCATAAGTGACTAAATGAGCCTGTCATTTCTGTAATAAGTATACTTCCCGTGATAGGGGCTTTTACAACGGCAGTGAAATAGGCAGCCATAGCAAAAATTATGAAATTATTACTATAATAAGGACTAACGTGAAAGATTTTAACTATTAAATCGTTATAGATATTACCAGTTAAGGCACCAATCACTAAGATCGGTAAAAATATGCCCCCTGGTACACCAGCCCCGTAGCTGAGTAAGGTGAAGAAAAACTTCACTAATACTAATAGAATTAGCAAGCTAATAGGGAAATAATTTTGGTTCAAAGAGTCTATTAGATGATTACCTCCGCCAAGCACTTGAGGTAAAAAATGTCCTAATAACCCTGCTAGCAGAAGTGGAATTGCAATAATCAAAGTATTGGGCAAGGGTATACTATCCTTAAGTTCAAGGGTTTTAATCAATGAGAGGTTGAAAAAGCCCCCGAGTATCCCGATTATCAGACCTAATCCAATTAAGTAAATGTAACAATTAACAGGTAAAATAGGCAGTTCAGGGAAATTAAAGGCAGAAGTTGATCCATAGAAAAGTTTGGTAATAAAGTCTGCTGAAAGGGAGGCAGCTACAGTAGACATCAAAATTGCCGGAGAAAAGTTTTTGTTTAGTTCTTCCATTGCAAAAATAACACCAGCCAAAGGTGCATTAAAGGCGGCTGCCAAACCTGCACTTGCTCCGCTGGTAATTAAAAACTTTTCCTCAATTTTCAAACGACCTAAAAGTTGACTTATACCTTGACCCACTGTAGCTCCTATTTGCACCGAAGGTCCTTCACGTCCTAGAGATAAACCGGCTCCAATTGCTAGAATACCACCTATGAACTTAAAAACAAGAATCTTTGCCCATTTCATCTTAAGGTGACCAGTTAAAACACCTTTTACTTGTGGAATACCACTACCGCTTACAAGAGGTTCATTCTTAACAATTAGATTTAATATAAATGCAATAAGACCAAGTCCAATAATTAAGATAATTATCTCAAAAGTGTACATATTAACAGAGTGGTAAATAGATTCTCTTAATAACTCTGCCCGTTCTAAACAGTACCTAAAGGCTACAATTATAAAGCCGGAAAACAGTCCAATGATAATCCCTTCAGAAAAAACTTTTAGTTTAAAGTCACGCCAATGGAGCAGATGGTGAAACGTCCTTGCCGTCAAAATATTACCTCCATAAGTAATGGTATTTCACTTAAAATAATTTCTAATACTAAAATAAATCGTAAAACTTAATTTAAAACTTACGTTTGTTTAAAATATGGGCAAGCCATTTTTTGCTTCTATGAAATTATAACGTAAATTATTTGCAAAAGTAAAGGACATTTAGCCAGCATGTCCTATACAAGGCAATATGTCCGGTTATGATAATTAAATATTTAAATAATAAGGACCTTCAGAAGAGAACTCCTAAAGGTTCTTTTATTTTATGGAAATTATGGTAATATATAAATGGTTGTAAGACCAATCTCTATAGGCTACGAGGCACATTCAACTAATTATAGATTTGCCCATGCGAGGAATTAAATAGGGATTTATGGTGACTGAAAGTAAGTTATCTGGACAAAGGGGCACAGCAGGTGATATTCTACTTATTGTCTTATCATTAAGGAAACTTGCCTTAGATGGAGTTTAGTTGATCGAACATCGGACTTCGAACCTCGAACTCGATTTGCGGCTAGCCAGCGAAAACAAGATAATCGGATAAGGAAGTGAACTGGTCTTGTCAGAAAGGCAATATAACGCAGAATCTATCCAGGTCTTAGAAGGATTGGAGGCGGTCCGTAAACGTCCTGGCATGTATATCGGTTCCACTGGAAGCAAAGGGCTTCACCACCTTGCCTATGAAATTATCGACAATGCGATTGATGAGGCTGGAGCAGGATACTGTGATCAAATCGTAGTTACTATTAACATAGATGGATCGATAACGATCGAGGATAATGGGCGGGGGATACCTGTTGATATACATTCTGTCAAGAAAATCGCGGCCGTGCGCTTAGCTTTTGAAACGTTACATGCAGGAGGTAAATTCGGCGGGGATACCTATAAAACCTCCGGAGGGTTGCATGGCGTCGGAGCAAGCGTGGTCAACGCCTTGTCTGTTTATTTAACAGTTGATATAAAACGAAATGAAAAACTTTATCGAGTTGAGTATGTTAACGGTGGTCAGCTGAAGTCCGATTTGCACATCATTGGGAAAAAAATTACAGGCACTGGATCAAGCGTCGTTTTTAAACCCGATCCACTTGTTTTTAAAGAAACGACCGTTTTCAAATATGATTCTCTGAGAAGTCGTTTAATGGAATTGTCTTTTTTGAACAGCGGTCTCACCATTGTTCTGACTGACCTTCGTGGAGAAACAAAGTCAGAAACTTTTGCTCCGAAAAATGGAATTATTGGTTTTATTGATCACTTAATCAAATTATCAAATGTTTCACCCGTACATAAAAAACCCATCTATTTTATAGGTGAAAAAGATGACGTCATTGTGGAGTGTGCCATTCAATATAACGACGGGGATGATGAATCTCTGCACTCTTATGTCAACAATATCCCGACGGATGAGGGTGGAACTCATGAGTCAGGCTTTAGAACAGCCTTAACTAAAGTCTTCAATAATTACGGACGTAAAAATAATCTCTTCAAAAAAGATGAAAATCTGATTGGGGATGACCTTAAAGATGGCCTAACGTGCGTGTTATCGCTTAAAGTTAAAGATCCCCAATTTGAGGGTCAGACCAAGACAAAACTCTCCAATATGGAAGTTGAGGGAATCGTGCAGTCGCTGACCAACGAGGGAATCAGTCAATTCTTTGAGCAAAATGCTTCCATAGCCAAAGACGTGATCAATCGAACCTTAACCACCTGTCTAATAAGACTCGCTGCGAAGAAAGCCAAGGAGTTGAAAAAGAAAGCTCGAGATGCCGAGGTAAAGGCGCTCAGTGGTAAACTTGCGGCCTGTAGCGGGAAGGATAAAACACGCAATGAACTTTTCCTCGTCGAAGGGGACAGCGCAGGCGGATCAGCTAAAATGGGTAGGGATCGACGATTTCAAGCCATTCTTCCTTTACGGGGGAAGGTCATAAACACTTACCGTGCTAAAATTGATAAGGTTTTGGAAAATGAGGAGATCAGGAGTATTATCACTGCCGTTGGCTCGGGGATAGGCAAGGAATTTGATTTAGAGAAAGGCAATTATGCGCGCATATGTATCATGACGGATGCCGACATTGACGGAGCGCATATTCGCTGCCTACTACTGACTTTTTTCTATAGATATATGAAACCACTTATTTTAAGCGGGAGGGTCTATATAGCTCAATCTCCATTGTATAAGGTAGAGAAGGAACGAGGCAAGATTATCCGCTACGCTTTCGATGATCTTGAATTAAAGAAGGAACTTAAGGATTTAGGAAAAACGGCTAAGATTTCTCGTTACAAAGGACTCGGTGAAATGAATCCAGAACAGCTGTGGGAAACAACCCTGAATCCTTCCAATCGACGCATGACTCAGGTGACGATCGATGATACTTTAGAAGCAGAGCGTAAGCTCAGAATCCTCATGAGTGAGCTTGTCGAGCCACGGCGTGATTTTTTGATGGAGAATATTGTCTTTACAGACGATGATATGTAGAGTTAGGTGGTGATAATGCTCAATGAGTATTACGGAAGATAATATTACTCAGCGTCCACTTGAAGAGGTCTTACCAGAAGCGTTCTTGGGTTATTCCAAACATGTTATTTTGCAGAGGGCTGTTCCCGACGTTAGGGACGGGCTTAAGCCAGTTCATCGCAGAATCCTATATTCCATGGACGAAATCGGGATGCACACGGATAAGCCGTACAGCAAGTCAGCTCGGTTGGTAGGGGACTGCATGGGAAAATACCATCCCCACGGGGACTCGTCAATCTACGATTCCGCGGTTCGTATGGCCCAACCCTGGGCAACAAGATATCCTATGGTGGATGGCCAGGGGAATTTCGGCTCAATCGATGGAGATAATGCGGCAGCTATGCGTTACACAGAAATGAGAATGACGCATCTATCCCAATTGATGACTCAAGATATAGAGAAGAAAACGGTTCTTTTCAAAGCGAACTATGATCAACGGCTGAAAGAACCTGTCGTTCTCCCAAGCCCTTTTCCTAACCTCTTAATCAACGGAGGGTCCGGAATTGCCGTCGGTATGATGTCGAATATGCCTCCTCACAATTTGCGGGAAGTCGTAACTGCAGTGATCCTTCAAATAGATAAACCTCAGATTACGGTTAATGAGCTCATGGAAAAGGTGAGTGGGCCGGACTTCCCCACAGGTGGGCTGATAATTGGTACAGAAGGTATTGAAAGTGCGTATAAAACCGGACGTGGAAAAGTAACGATGCGTGGTAAAGCGATGATCGAGCAGGGCAAAAATGGCAAGAGCTTAATCGTGATTACCGAGATTCCTTATCAAGTGAATAAATCAACGCTGGCCGCCAAGATTGAAACCTTAGCGGATTTGGGTAAAATCGATGGAATTAGCGAGGTTAGGGACGAATCTGATCGGGAGGGAATTCGACTGGTTGTTGAATGCCGAAAAGAAGCCGAACCGCTGAGTGTCTTACGCCTTCTTTATAAATATACTCAGATGGAAGATACCTTTGGTATAATCAACTTAGTAATCACTGCAGAAGGCACTCCTAAGGTCCTTGGACTTAAAGAGATCAATGCGGCATTTATTACACATCGCAGAATCGTTGTCACGAAACGGACGGAATTTGATTTAGAGAAGGCTCGTTTAAATGCTCACATTCTTGAAGGTTTGGTAATTGCTATCAATAATCTTGATGAAGTGATTGCCCTTATTCGAGCCAGTAAGACCCCTTCTATAGCCAAGGCAGCACTAATTACCCGTTTTGAGTTGTCCGAGATCCAAGCACAGGCTATCTTAGATATGAAGTTGCAAAACTTAACCAACTTTGAACTGGATAGTATCAAGAAGGAACACGCTGAGGCCTTAAAACTTATTGCTGAACTAGAAAGTATCTTGGCAGACGTGAATAAGGTTTACGAGATTATCAAGCAGGAACTCAAAGAGATTGCTGATAAGTACGGAGATGATCGGCGTACGCGCATTCTGCCTGAGGAAATGAGGGATCAGCTTGATCTAAGTTCTTTTGAGGAACCTGAAAGTCCTATCGAAGTCATACTCACAAATAATGGGTTTATTAAAAGGATGGTTCTCCAAACTAAGAAAAAGAAAGCAAATGCTCTAGTCTGTGCTTTCAAGGATGGAGATATCTTGGCAGAGAGAATCATTTGCACAGATAGAGATACACTATATTTCTTTACCGATACCGGAAAGTTCTACAGTGTCAAGGCAAAAATCGTTCCTGAAGCAGGGAATAAAGATAAAGGGGGACCGCTAACCAATTTATTCCCGTTATCAATGGGGGAAAGAATAGTTTCTACTCTTTCCATAAAAGATATGCCAGATGCGCTTAGCTTTCTATTTGTCACGAAAGATGGACAGGTCATGCGGAGCGCAGCAAGTGATTTTGTAAACGCCCGCTCTTCGGAAGCCATGGGGCTTAAAGAGGGTGATGCAGTGGTCAAGGTATTCTTGAGCGATGATCAAGGAGAATTATTCCTCGTTACACATCGTGGACAATGCATTCGGTACCTGGAAACGGATATTAACCCAATGGGACGTAAAGCACGCGGGGTCAAAGGGATGGCTTTAGGCAATGATGATCGGATTGTTGATGCTCTGCTACTGACCAGTTCAGAAGAAAATCCATTGGGGGATTTAGTGACGTTAACTGAACGAGGATTCATAAAGCGCACATCGTTTAAGGAATACAAACCCCAAGGACGGGCGGGAAAAGGGATTGCTATTGGTAAGTTAGACACAGTTGGTACCGGTTTTATCATCGGTGTTACCCATGGTAACGATGATGACGTGTTATACGTCATACAAGGTAGCGGCACCGTAACCAAGATTGAGATGAAGAATGTTAAAGTAGAGTCTCGGGCAAAAGTCGGGGTTCAATGGGTTCCTGTTTTGTTGGACGATTATACTGTTAAGATTATATAATTATCACTTGAAAGGATCGAAATGGTTTGCCTAAAGAAAGAGTTGCAGAATGATGTGTTTCACTCAAAATGAATAATGGTGAACACTTTTTACTGCCCCCTGTAAATCGAAAGTTGAATAAAGAAGCGACTAAGACAACATAATAGATCGAAAGCGAGGTAAAATGGAGGGATTAGAATATGGAGATTTTCGATATTACTGTTAATGGGTCAGGTTTTGATAAGGAATATAACTTTAACAATTACGCGTTAACTCTAGTTCTGAAAGACAATGAAGCTGAAAAAACTGTTAGGGCAAATTTGCGTTACTATCCTACAGAAAACGAATGGGATCTTAATCCAATCTTTTATGAATACACTGAGGTCGAAAAGCAAGTTATGATTAATCAAATAATTCATAATGACAATTTTAGATTAGTATTTGAGACGATAGAGAGTCCTTTGGAAGTATGACAAAATCATGTTGTTGCCAAACAAATTAAGGAATAGATTCCCAGGACCTAATTATAAAAAACATGTTGACAGTATATGCTGAAAATGGTATTATAACTGAGCGCCACAAAGACGCGCAAGGTTGAATGAGTGAGAGGTAAAACCTTCAAACTAATCAATCCAGACAAAGTAAATTAGCTATTGACAACGCGAGTTGAAAATGCTAAAATTTAGATCTGTCCCAAACGGGCGCAGACAGAGAATCAGTCGAATAAAATGTAATCCTAGACATATTCGACGCAGGCACATCCGTGTGCATGGTCTTTGAAAACTAAACAACAAGGACAGCCAATGAGGAAACTCGCAAGAGTTTCAAAAGAAAAATGAGCGAATCATCTTCTTCAAGTAAGGAGTTTGAATAACTTTTTTTGGAGAGTTTGATCCTGGCTCAGGACGAACGCTGGCGGCGTGCTTAACACATGCAAGTCGAACGGAGAATTTCTCTGAGTTTACTTAGAGAAATTTTTAGTGGCGGACGGGTGAGTAACGCGTGGGTAACCTACCCATAAAGCCGGGACAACCCTTGGAAACGAGGGCTAATACCGGATAATCTTAAGCTTTGGCATCAAAGTATAAGGAAAGGTGGCCTCTGAGTATGCTACCGATTATGGATGGACCCGCGTCTGATTAGCTAGTTGGTGGGGTAAAGGCCTACCAAGGCGACGATCAGTAGCCGGCCTGAGAGGGTGAACGGCCACACTGGGACTGAGACACGGCCCAGACTCCTACGGGAGGCAGCAGTGG
>LOEW01000109.1 GCA_001516045.1 Desulfosporosinus sp. BRH_c37 | reverse complement strand
AAAACGAGAGACAGTTTTTTTTATTTATTCTATAAAAGCAAAGATCATGATGGAATGGAGCGAAAATCGAGTGGATTTCGAAGAGAACTATAGAAACTTTAAAACGCTTGAGAATGTCATCTCAGCATGCTAAAATGAGGATACCAATATATGGAGATATTTGAGTAGATATTGATATATGAGACATAAAGGCGAAGAATAGTGAGGGGAAATTATGTCTGAACTTAGAGCAAGGACTGAAGCGGAGTTAAAAACCATATTGGATGAATTAGTTAATAATGTTCAACCTATATTTGGCGAGTCGTTAAAGAAGGTCATCCTTTTTGGTTCGTATGCGAGAGGCGATTTTGATGCGGAATCGGATATCGATGTAATGCTTCTAGTAAATGAAGATGAAGCTGAGCTTAACAAATATTCGGATACTCTTTCAGACCTTTTAGTATTGATAGATTTGAAATATGATGTGTTAATTGCAGATATTGTTCAAGATTATAGTAAATTTAATAAATTCATCAACGTCCTGCCGTTTTATCAACATGTACAAAACGAAGGAGTTGTGATTTATGAACAATGAAAGTATCGATTGTCCAAATACAGACTTCAAAAAGCCAGAGAAGATTTAGATAATGCCGCCATAAATCTCGATAATGACTTTTTTAAGGGCTCAATTAATCGCTCATATTATGCCATTTTCCACGCAATCAGAGCAATTCTCGCTTTGGATTTATTTGATTCTAAGAAGCATTCTGGAATTATCGCCTTCTTTCAGAAAAACTATGTTTCTACAGGTAAGTTCGAGGTGGATTATTCTAAAATTGTGCGAAATGCTTTCTCCATCAGGAACAAAAGCGATTATGACGACTTTTATATTGCCAGTAGAAGTGAAGCCGAACAACAGCTTGAGAATGCCAAAGCCTTTTTACAGCAGGTTGCAGCATATCTACAAGAAGCGTGGGGGCAATTGGGGGAGGATGAGTAGCGGTTTATATTTTGAGACAGTTGAAAGCCCCCTGATGGTTATAAGCAAAAAGCTAAACAAGAGCTGCATTCTGTCCAGATGGAGAAGGCACTGCAAATGAAACTTATGTTGAAGCTGAAAAAAACCTCCCATTGTGACACCTTCAGCTGCCAACCAAGTAACATGCTAGAATATATTTCAGGCGAAAATAAGTAATGCGGAGGTATCAATTATGCAAAGAAAATTTAAAGTTATCCTCGAAAAAAATGAAAGTGGCGGCTTCACTGTAACCGTCCCTGAACTTCCAGGTTGCGTTACCCAGGGACGTGATCGAAAAGAGGCTCTTGAGCATGTACAGGAAGCAATAGCAGGTTTTCTCGAAGCCTTAGTGATCGAAGGTCTGCCGATTCCTTCCTCAACTATTGTGGAAATGGATGAAGTGCAGGTGAGCTACTAATTATGCCTAGGCTACCGAGAGTTGAGGGGAAAAATGTTGTAGCTGCGCTTAAGAGAGCGGACTTTAGAATTTCACACATTCGAGGAAGTCACTACTACTTACGTCGTTCCAGTGGAAATCTGGTTTGTGTGCCAGTACACTCTGGAATTACCGTCGACCTAAAGACTCTAAAGAGCATCTTGGAACAAGCGGAACTTACGATAGATGACTTGATTGAGTTATTATAGAGGAAACCGGCGTCTGAAATCTAATTCAGACACCAGTTATATAGTTGCCTATTGAAAGCTTTGATTTTTATGGGATATGCTAGTTTATACTAAATTCTGGGAAAAATGGATTGCTTTTTACTAGTCTTGAAATTACATATAGAGGGAAAATGTGCTCTCCTTTTCCGTGTGGAGCAGGGAGAAGGAATCGCTTGAAGGAGAAATCGACTGTGCTTGCCAGGCCATTGAAATCGGGCGTCGTTTGCAGGTGGCCAAAGCTCTGGTCAAACACGGGGAATGGGGTAAGTGGCTGGAAGAGTCTGTGAGCTATTCCCAGAAAACCGCTGAAAGGCTGGTAAAGCACTACGAAGAATACGGGCCTAACTTACCTGACGGATCCGGCAGGTCAAAATCGACACTGGTGTCGATTTTGACTTACACCCAGCAATAGGTAGGGATCTACTGAAGAAACATTGATTTGTGGCCTAGTGTTGTAGAGTGAAACAGAAAGTTTCGATGAATTTATGATTTTTTTACCACTACAAAGCGGACCGTTAGGCCCGTTAAAATCTCCAGATGAATTGCTCAGATATCTTAAACGAAATCTAGGGGGAGAAAGGTATGAATGATCACGATAACCTTTCTTACATAAAGCTTTTTGATATTAGCATTTCCGAAGAAGGAAAGCTGGCAACACCAGAATATGAGGTAGAAGTTCGCAGGTTAATTAATTCTATCAAACCTGTAGAAGTAGATGTGGACAGGGAATTCATTTCTGATGGGAATAAAATTGTTATGTACTTATTAGATGGTAATAGGACTGAATTTACTAGCAACGGACAATGCCAAGTTAGAATCGCTCAAATAATAAATAATGGCTCCCCTGAAATAATTGTTGAACAACCAGAATTAAGGGCTCTGCTGGACAACCTTTCCGTATCTCATAACACATTATAATTGGGCTCTAACTTGCCATCCTACTAAGGCGCAGTCTCAAGTAAAAAAACACCAGGGGTTAGCTTTTTGATATTTGCGCAGATGACACAATCTTAGCATTAGCAACGAGCCTTATGATATAATAAACCAAGGTTAAGGAGGGTGAATTACCAATGGACGAAAAAATAATGGAAATGTTCGCGCAACTATTACAAGGACAAACCGAAACGAATTCAAAAATTGAAAATCTAAGCCAGAAAATAGAATCGTTAGAAGAAAATCAACTCAGATTAGAAAAGAATCAACTCAGAATGGAAAATTCACTTAATCCAAGAATTCAAGTTTTATTTGATGGATATAAACAGCATACGGACATATTAGAACGAATCGAAAAAGAAGTGACAAAGCAAGATGAAATTATAATGAGGCGTGTTTTTAAATAACTGTTTCGTGAGAATCTACTGGATGAGACACTATAAAATAAATGACAAACTAAAAGACTAATAAACACATCACGTATTATCCGTGATTGTTTATTAGTCTTTGTTCGGCTGAAGCAAAAAAGAAATGCAGACTGAATGACGAAACCCTGAAAATGGCTAGAGAGATGGGATAATGGAAGGCACCTGTGAGTATTTGGATTCGAGAGATGTCTCAAGAACGCCTGGGAATAGAGTCGACGAGAGACACTTGATCTTTGACAGGTTTCATTCTTTAACTCTACGAGCTACTCATCAATAATTTACTGCGCTCCGAAATCTCTACTATTGAAAAATAAGCTCTCGTAGTTACTATTCTACGCTAGGAGGTCTTTTTCGTCATAGTCCGTTTTTCTTTGCCCTGTTCACTATTCCGTAATTAGGCTTTCTACATCGTAAAGCCGTGGTACCTTTATGCCGTGCTTTCTGGCTTCTGATATAACTTCTTGTACGGCATAGCCGACTTTATAGTGGTTATGCGCCACAAGTGCATAGGTCATGCTTTTAGGTGAAAAAACAACGTTACTCATAAGAAATCCAACAACTCTCGGTGATAGGCCGCTCATAACTTTTGTCATAACATCAAGTTTTGAGCCTTTTGCTTTCAAAACAGGGATAATTTCTCTCATATTACGACCTATTCCAACGAGTGCTTCGGGTGAAGAAATTACTTTTTCAAAACTGCCACTTTTTAATACTTCAACTTCCATTGCTGCGTTCAATGCGAAGTGATTCCAGAGCCAACTTTGCGGATCCTTTTGAACCGTTATCTTGAAGCCTGCCCCAACAAAAAGCTTGCGAACCTCTAAATCTCTTTTGGTAGGCTCGGATTCAAATGTTCCAAACTGAACCGTCTTGTAAAGCCCACCGTAAAGAGTGTTTCCTTCAAATCCACCGCCAGCACCGGGGAAACCATAAACAATTTGACTGGGCGGAATCGGCTGAACAGCTGATTGAGGGTCTTGCCAAAAGTTATTGAAAAAAAGAACGGTTGCATTTCCAACTCGTGGCGCAAGGTACTTGACCACACTTGATACTTGCTCGGGGTTGACACTCATAAAAATGAGGTCATAGTCGTGATTTCCATTTATTTCTTCATGTGTTACAATAGGCCATTTTTCTTTGAAAAACCGGTCTTTTTTGCTTCGCCTTGCATCCCATATTTCTAAGTTTACATGTGAACCATATTGTGCCTTCCTACCTTCACGAACATAAAACTCAACGGTATGGCCTGCATTTTCAAACGCCCAAGCGTACTGCGTCCCTATAACACCGCGACCAATAAATAGTATTTTCATAAAACATCCTCCTGAATAATCACGTGTTGATTTTTCAACAAGCGTTTGATATTCTTAGCATACGGATATGTGGAGAGAATTTCAATAGTTACATTTGTTCCAACTGTTGAGAACTCAACACAGTGCGCTAATTTGTTGAATATCTGGAGGAAAACTTTGTGGATAGAAGAATACAAAAAACAAGGCAGTTGATTATGAATACCTTCATCGACCTTTTGGCTGAAAAAGGTTTTGAGAAAATAACCATCAGTGACATTGCCGAACGCGCAAACATAAACCGAGGGACTGTTTATCTACATTACGTGGATAAATTCGACTTGCTTGACAAGTGCATTGAAACATATGTTGAGCTGCTACTACATCACTGTGCCAATAGTCCTGATACCAATCTAAACGCAAGCGCATTTCAAAGCGTATTTGAATTTTTGGAGAAAAATTTTACAATATACAAGTTACTGCTTAGCAATGAGGGATTTGGATTTTTCCGCAGCCGCTTATATGCCATCATTGCGCAAACAGTAACCGAGGTTATTGGTATAAAGCCAGAAAACAACGCATTTTCAAATGGTGTAACCACTCATTTTTTGACTTCTGGGTTTATTGGAGTATTGGAATGGTGGATCAATAATTCTATGCCCTGCAATGTGCAGGAAATTACTGAGCAACTTATGTTTTTGCTAGAACCATACACCAAGCACCTTGTATCACGCTAACCTAATTTGCATATGTGCTAGTGGTAATTGGAATGCACGGTCATGATGAGAAAGATTGCCCGCCGCGATAAATGAAGCGACAGGAAGCGCCACAGCGTCTCCCATA
>LOEW01000108.1 GCA_001516045.1 Desulfosporosinus sp. BRH_c37 | reverse complement strand
CGTCGATAAAGTGCCTGAAGAGGTAGAACGAGAACTTCACGAGTTGAGGGAGAAAAACAAGGAACTCAAGGCTAAGGGATCTCAACCAGTTGATACTTCGACTATTCGATTTAAACTTCATTTCGACTCGTTAGTAAATGGATTCAAGGATATTCTCAGTGTATTAGAGGAGATCGATGCCGAAGCGCGCGGGAAGTACAAAAATGCAGTAGTTGGGCTAATCGGTAAAATGTCTGAGCGGCTGTGATTGTTGCATTTCAATTTAGTTTTCCTGTCAGGAGGAATAAGGATGGCAAGACTGCCCTGGCTTAAACTCCATACCGAAATACGAACCGATCCAAAGATGCAGGCCCTAAGCGATTTGGAATTTAGGACTTGGATAAACATTCTTTGTTTATCAGCTGAGTCAAAAGTTAGGGGCGTTATATGTATCGACGTAGGACTAGCTTATCCAGTTGAAGGAATAGCCAGGGCTCTGTTTATTAGTATCGAAGATTTTACTTCCTGTATTAATAAGTTCGAAAAACTTCGCATGATTGACGTTGATCAGGACGGAATTATCACTGTAACGCATTTTGATGACAGGCAATATGAAAAACCATCCGATAAGCCAGAAGAGGTCGCAAAACGAGTAAGTAAATGTCGGAGCAAAAAGAGTAACGCCGATGTAACGCCAGTTAAACACAAGGGAAACGCTATAGAAGAAGATAAAGAGAAAGAAGGAGATACAGATACAGAATTAGATATTAACAACAACAACAACGCGCGCGAGGAAATCGTGATAACTGTGAACGATACCGAGGAAACTGTACCAGAAATACCACAAACCGCGAACGAAACGCCTCATACCGCGAACGAATCGAGTAAAGCCGTATCAATGGACGTCGGCACACAAGCAATCAATTGGGCTGAAAAGAACTGGGGACGTATGATCTCCCCAGGAGAAGCCGAGGACATTATTGCATGGTGTGACGAATTCCTATCTAGAGGGAGCCCAGACCCTGATGGAGTGGTGATTGAGGCCCTAAATGAATGTGATGCAGCTGGGCCAGACGCTCGGAACAAAAGATATTTAGGAGGCATCCTTGCCAAATGGCGAGAGGCCGGTGTATTAACGGTTGATCACGCCAAAGCCCGAAATGCTGAACATAAGAGCAAAAGCCAAAAAGAGCACAAACGTAATAAGGACCCAGGAGATATGCCTAAAAACTTAGTCCCTAAAAGCGGTCAAAATTACGAGGATTTTTATCTTTGAGGTGAAATCGCATGTTAAACCGGATTGTCTTGATAGGTCGATTAACTAAAGACCCGGAGTTGCGTTATACGCCAAACGGAGTAGCCGTAACAAACTTCACTCTTGCAGTAGAGCGTAACTTTAAAAATGCTCAAGGGGAAAAAGAAACTGACTTTATTCCATGCGTAGTCTATAGGCAGCTCGCCGAACTATGTGCTAACTATCTAGATAAGGGAAAGCTTGCTTCAGTCGATGGACGGCTTCAGATCCGAACCTACAACGACAACAATGGTCAAAAGCATTGGATTACTGAAGTTGTTGCTGAAAATGTTCAGTTTCTGAGTCCGAAGGGGAGCGGGGATGGCAAACCGGCGCATACGTCCAATGGCACGCATTACGGCCACGAAGTGAATCTGGATGATGAAATCCCATTCTAGGTGGAGGTGGACTAAATGAATGAACTTCCTGAAAAAGTAGTCCAGCTTGAGGTCCTACGCATCAACCGTAACATCGGCAAACGTTGCAAATGCAAAAAACCTAATTATGTTGTCGATACCGATAACCGCGGAGTTAATTGCGCTATATGCGGTTCGGGGATTGACCCTTATGACGCAATATATGGTTTAGCGCTGCATTACGAACGCCTTCAAGAAGAGGTGAAAAGACTCTTGGTGCAGCGAAAGGAAATCGCAAATTATAAACCTCATTTGATCGTATTTCGCAATCTAGAAAGTCATTACCGTGGAAAAGAAATGTTGCCATGTTGCCCAGAATGTAAGCAAGCTTTTTATTTCGAGCATATAACCGGATGGGTAAACAGGCGAATGATAGAGCTGAGGAGGAAGCGGGATGGCTAAATATTCAAAGGTTTGGGAAAACGGAATTGAGACATCAACCTTAAATTTTAGAGGACAAGTTTTTACGTTGACAATGGGCGTATGGAAAGAAAATGGGCCTTGTATAAGCAAGGAAAAGAATCTCGTTATCCAAATGGAAGAAGCATATCCGGATGACGAAAACTTAGAAGATATCGTAGAAGCAGTGGAATCCTTAGATGACGATTTTTACAGAGAAGTAGCGTTGGTTATACTTGGGAATCTTGAATGTACGGACAAATGAAACTTAGTCAAGGAGGAACTGGCTGTGAAGCGACTGATCTATATATGCAGCCCGCTCAGAGGAGATCTCGAGCGGAATATCCGCAAGGCACAGGCATACTGTCGAGAAGCTGTTGAATTCGGTGTTGTACCGCTCGCCCCGCATATTTACTTTACCTAATTTCTTGATGACCGCATACCGCACGAACGCAAGATCGGGATGGAGCTAGGTAATGAGATTTTAAAGAAATGTAAAGAAGTATGGGTTTATGGCATTCAAAACCCAAGCGAAGGCATGAAGGCCGAGATGGATTTGGCCAAAAAGATAGGAATCCCTGTCCGAGATGCCGTGGAAATATATGGCGAGATGATGTTAAAACGTACTAATTCCCGGAGGTGATCCTAGTGAATAAAGACCAACGAAAGAATGCCGAGGGATACAAAGATCTCACTGCTTACGAAGCTATAAACCGGTGCAAGGATACACAGCGCCAGCTTCAAGGCAAGCGGTCAAAAGTAAACGGTGATTACTTCGAAACCTTGATTTCAGGGTCCTGCTTTTTCTACTACGAGAAGAGCCTTGCGCACATCGAAAAGACACCGGAGCCAATGAAAGTGCTAAGGCCAATGCCACTGCAGCATGGCAAGTTCGTAGCATGCTTTGAAAAACAGGCTCAACCCGATTACAAGGGCACACTCAAGGGTGGCCAAGCAATTGTGTTTGAGGCAAAGCATACGGATCATGACCGAATTGAGCGGAGTAGGCTCACACAAGAACAACTTGAAGGTCTGGAAAAGCATCACAAATTAGGAGCATTGGCCTTTGTGTTTGTCTCTTTCAAATTCCAAAGCTTCTACAGAATACCATGGACAGCCTGGCGTGATATGAAGGATCTCTATGGCCGGAAATACCTTAAAGTTGAAGAACTCGAGAGCTATCGTTTACCTGAACTCGGTTACATGATCAAGCTTCTGAGCGGCATCGTCTGAAGGAGGAACTAAATGAGTAAGAACTGTTCTAGGTGTTTTTTCTTTACCGAATATTGGGAAGAAGGCTCAGATTATTGCTATAGAGACAAGGAGCTAATTTTAAAACCAGTTTTGAGACGTTCAAAATCGCAAGCGCTTGCCAATTTGAGCTACATGCAAGGGGTGATTGAATAATGGCCATAAATATGATGTGTACGAACAGCAGTTGCGTGAACTACTGGGAAGATAACTGCATGAAGAATATAAACGAGGAGCGCATTGAGATCAATGCTGAAGGTATGTGTGAGACTTTTGAGGTTGGAATTAGCCCTATCTATAGAGGACAGGAGGCAATGAACAGTGAGAGCGCTAACAGTTTGGCAACCATGGGCGACATTAATAGCGGAGCGGCACAAGAAAAATGAGACACGGAGTTGGCCAACCAAAATCAGAGGGGACGTTGCAATACACGCAGCAAAGAAGCCATTCAAAGAGGTCATAAAAGTAATGCATCCAAATTCCATTAAGACTATCAGTAATCTATTATATCCGTTCTCACTGGAAAGACTTCCATTCGGCTATATACTTGCGTTTGGAAATCTTGTTGATTGCAAACTAATTACTGAGGAGTTTATTGAAACACTGAGTCCGGTAGAGCTGCTACTTGGTGACTACACGCTGGGCCGCTACGCTTGGATATGGAAAGATATAAGGCCCTTCAAATCTCCTATTCAAGCCCGAGGAGACCAGGGCTTTTGGAATTGGAAAATGCCGCCTGGAATTGAGGTAGTGTCATGAACGTAAAGATCACTCCACATAAGCCTGGGGACGGAGGCATTGTATGTATGCCGTTAAAGAGTAATATCCCAGATGCCGGTAATAGACCTGACTGGAATCTAGTTACCTGCCCAACGTGCGGGGTTGAATGTTGGGAATCAAATCTTATACGCGAGGTTGTTAAGGCTGAAGGATTAGCTGCAGCTTGTACGACCTGCGCACTACGAGCGGGGTGGAGAAATGAAAGCACGCATAGTTCTAAACGGTGAATTCTACGCAGGGGAAGACAAAGAAAAAAACAAACTTATCTTCAGTCCTGATCGGCGAAAGGCAGTCCTGGTAGACGAGAGAAGGGAGCGGTTTATTACTCAAACCGTGCTCGGGTGGAATATGAGCGGTGAGAGAAAGCTGAAGAGGTATGAAGTACTTGAGGTGAAGGAGGAAACAAAGGTTGTGTAAATGCCGAAAGTGCAAAGGACAAGCCTGTAAATGCCTAATTTGCTCAGAACATAATGATTGTAAGTATCCTCACGCTGGTGATTGCCGATGGGTTCGGATTGGAGGTAAGAATGCAAAAGTGCAACGGTAAATTCTGCTCTAACCCAGAAATTAAACGCGAATTAGACGTCAGGAATTGTGTGGCCACAAAATCCGCGAACCATCCCGGATGGAAAGCTTGTTTTTGGCAAAAAGATGGCTTAGGGTGCGAGGAGTGCGGAGGAAAGACCGTCAGGGCTAGCGCTTGTATGCATTGTATAGTTTGTGGATGGAGTAAGTGCGGATAAGCAATAGGAAACCTGTTAGTTAATTGTGAATAAAGCGGGGTGAATCGTTGGCAAAGCTCAGCAGTTTACTCCAATATGCTTATACAAAAGTAGACGAGCGGGATGGAGGAGTTTGCCTTCATCCCGGGTGTGGAAGCAGTTATAACACGGACCATCATCACTGCGAGTCACGTTCTCAAGCAAAAGACAGGATAGCATGTGTCGAGAATATAGTGACTTTATGTTGGAAACATCATCACGGGAGCGAAGGGCCCCATGAGTCTGCCCGCTGGCGTGAATATTGGAAGCAGTGGCAAATTAAGAAGTATCCCTACTACATGTCAAAGATTGAACAGAACGAAATGGAGCGGTTGAGACTGAAACGCTTTGCGGATGCCAAAGTAAAGCAAAGGCTTGATGAACTAGAAGAAAAGTGGCTGAAGTGGAAAGAATGCAGAATCAAGGTCTGATATAAGGGTGGATAAGGTTATAGAATGGATAGGAGGCGAAGTATTGATGGCAAGGAAGAAACCAGCCCCGAAGCACGAAGCGCCAAAACTATACGACTATAGAACAGCTGCAGACCCTAAAGCATGGGCAGACGAGATACCCGTGTTCTGTGCACACGATGCCATTATTATGACATCGGATCTCAAACCGAATCCAAAGAACCCTAACCAGCACCCGCTTGAACAAGTGAAGCTCCTCGGGGCAATCATCCGAGCACAAGGATGGCGCGGACCAATCACCATTAGCAATCGTAGTGGACTGATTGTTCGAGGACACGGCAGGCTCATGGCAGCGCAGCTAGAAGAGCTGATTGAAGTACCAGTTGACTATCAGAATTATTCAAGTGATGCCGAGGAAATGGCCGACCTAGTGGCCGACAACAGAATTGCGGAACTAAGCGATGCAGATGCCAAGATGCTGGCCGAAGTATTCGCTGACATCAACACTGGAGAGATACCATTCACGTTGTCTGGATACTCTGAAGAGGAATACAGCGATATCGTGAACGCCCTCGCTGAAGCGTTGCAGGATCAAACTAAGGACCCGGAAACAGCCACCGAGCCAGATAAACCTATAACCAAGAACGGAGATCTTTGGATTCTCGGTAAACACCGTGTAATATGTGGAGACTGCTCCATTCCAGAAGATCGGGACCGGCTATTTGATGGTGCTGAGTCAAAAATACTGCCCGAGCTGATTGAGAAATTGCTAGTGGGTGGAGCGGGTACCACACTGGTGTCCTATGATTCAGTGAAAGAGGTAGCATACATCATGGAACTGACGCCAGAATCCACTGACATCATTGTTAAACGTTTCATACGGGCCATAGGTGACGAAGAAATCCGATGTATTAGGAAGGGAAAAGAGCTACCCTTTGAAGCCATACAAGGAATGTTTGGGACTGGCGTCGAGGGAGGAGAACGGCAAGATGAATAAATCAAAGAGCTTAACACAAACACTGACTCCAGAGATTGACAAAATAATAGAGCGAGCAGTACAGAAAAGTATCGTGGCTATAGAAAAAAAGGACGATGAAAAGGACGCAAGAACCTTCGATTATTACAAGGCAACAGAAAAAATATTATACAATTACCCTAAGCTTATTGATATAGTTGCCGATGAATATGCTTACATGGAAG
>LOEW01000107.1 GCA_001516045.1 Desulfosporosinus sp. BRH_c37 | reverse complement strand
CCCTTTTTCGTGTCCGAAAAGTTCGCTTTCCAAAAGCGATTCGGTGAGCGCCCCACAGTTAACACTGATAAAGGGATTGCCGGAACGGAGACTGTTGGCATGGATAAACCTGGCCAGGACCTCTTTTCCGGTCCCGGTCTCCCCCTGAATTAAAACGGAAATGTTGCGGGTTGCTATTTTTTTACTTAATAAAAGAAGGTCTTTTAAAGGACTATTCTCAGCCATAATGATGCTGAATTCGGCAACCAGTTTGTGGAGCTCATTGTGGGTATACAACTGTTTGTTGTTAACTGACTGCAATGCTCGCTCCAACAATGTGTCCAACTCATCCAGTTCGAATGGCTTGTCGATATAATCAAAGGCACCCAGCTTCATGGCCTCTACGGCGGTCTTGACCGTACTATACCCAGTCATAATGATTACTGCGCAGTCAGGACTGCTATCCTTGATTGCCTTAAGCAAGGTAATCCCGTCGGTATCCGGCAGCTTCAAATCGACCAGTGCTAGCTCATAGGTCTTTTTGCTCAGAAAATCTTTGGCTATCAAACCAGAGTTGGCTATGTCCACTTGGTAGCCTTTTTCTTCCTGAAAATAGTATTGAAAAAAGGTGCCAACTTCAATCTCATCATCAATTACCAGAATCTCCGGCTTCTTCACTGCTATCACCCATTTCTCGTTGAATATGCTGCTATAACGGTATGATTAAGGAGAAAATACTGCCTCTACCAACCCCGCTGGATACGTCTATCCTGCCGCCGTGGGTTTGGGCAATACCCAAGCTGACCGAAAGGCCTAATCCGGTGCCCCTGGTTTTCTCCTTGGTGGTAAAAAAAGGGGTAAAAATCTGACCGATGCTACTCTCAGAGATTCCCATTCCGTTATCCGCTACCTTTGTCTCGACCACCGTGCAGCCCGTTTCTGCATCCGCTCTCATGTCGGTGCTGATTTCAATCCTACCGTCAACCAAACCTTCTAAGGCATCCCTGGCATTAAGCAAGAAATTTATGATAACCTGCTCCAACTGTTGTTTATTGCCTTGAAATAATGGGATGCGAGGCATAAGGTACTTGCTTATGGCTATCTTATCTTTCTCGATTTGATATGAAACCAGAGATAAACTGCCCTCCACCACTTCGTTGATGGACACCTGCTCAAATTTATAGTTGTTCTGCCTGGAAAAAGTAAGAAGATTCTGGATAATGTGTTTGCTTCTCTGCCCACAGGATTTAATATTCTCTAGCAGCTTTAAATACTTATCATCCGTTGATGTACTTCTTAAAATTAAGCTGGCGTTGCCGATGATGGCGGTGAGTGGACTATTTAGCTCATGGGCTACCCCTGCGGCCATCTCACCTAGGGCTGCGAGCTTGCCTGACTGAAACAGCTGCGTCTCCATTTTTCTTTTGTCGGTAACATCTTGAACGTATACAGTCATGCCGTAGAGCTCATTTTTTTCGTTGTAGACCGGGTAGGCTGATATAGTATAAATGTTTTTAGTATAGGTATGGGTGAACTCTCCAATACTGGCTTGACCCGTACGAAAAGCTTCCATGGTAGGACAGAGATGGCACTGGTCCCCGCAGCAGGTAAAGATTTCATAGCATTTAAGATCATTGTCCGCCTTTTTTACATAGTCTTGGTTGTTGGAGCGCAGAACGTTGTAAAAGAGGTCAATGAGAAACAGCCTGTCAGGAACTGCCTTGAAAGTTTCCTCCCACTCTCTTTTGCTTTTCAAAACCTCGGCAAAGAGACGCGTATTATTGATACAAACAGCCATTGCATCAGCCAACTGCTGGACAAAGATACAATCATTTTCCCTATAGCTAAAGGGTTCTTCACTCGCGCAAATCAAAACGCCGATAACCTCGTTGTTAAATAAAAGCGGGGCCATAATGCCGGATTTGATACCTATTTGACGGACGGCATCGTCTTCCAGGCGTTTATGAGGATCATGCCAGATGTCCTGCCTTAAGTAGCACCGTTTATCTCGAACTGCCTTCCAAGGGGCCGAATTATTGTTATCCAGGACCCATCCGACACCTAGGACTATTGGGTCCTTGGGCAATGTAGCTTTGATAATAAGCTGTCCCTTTTCAATCAAAGAACAACTGAGCAGGTCATACGGTAGGACTTTGTGCAGAGCGGCCGACACCTCATCGAGAATATCCTCATAGGACATTTCCACGTTAATCCTTTTAACAATTTGCTGGATGATGGACATACGCGTATTTTGCCTGGTCAGTTCCTCGATAACATCCTCGCCATTGCCCATATCCCGGTCGCAAAGTCCCCCAATAACATCTTTTATTTGTGCAGAAGTTTGGATTTTATCTTTGTCGATAGCTGGGAACTCACTTTCTGAGGCCATATCCTCCCCTCCCCTCAAAGTATTTGGCTTGTTCCTCTAATCCGTTCCAGAAATGACACCCCCATTACTCAAAATACTTTTGGGGACAACTAGAACAGCAAGAGCGCCTTCGTGGTTTGAAACGAGCTTGAAGGTACCGCGAAGGTCCTTTTCGACTAGTGCTTCAACTATTTTCAGTCCCAATCCTTTTTGCTTTCTCCAGTCAAACCCCGGAGGAAATCCTTGACCATTATCCTGTATCTTCATAAGCAAATTATCCTTGCCCACGATAATTTCTACCGTAACAAATCCCTCCCGAAAATCAACAATTCCGTGCATAAGAGAATTACAAAACAATTCGTTGATTGCCAAGGCGAGGCAAGTAGCTTCCTTTGAACCTAAAAATACAGTAGGTCCTTTGACTTTGATTTCAACTTTACGTGTATTTGTTAACTGAAGATTCAAAAATAAAGGCGCAAGCCGGTTAATAAGTTCCTTTAAATCAGTTAATCCTTCTCCTTTTTCGGAAAGAAGACCATGGATAATCGCCATCGTCTTAACACGGTTGACGCTTTCTTGAAGATATTCTTTAACGAGTGGCGATTGCTGGTTAGATGTAGCAGCCAATGATAATAACCCAGCAACCATTTGCAAGTTATTTTTAACTCGGTGGTGTACTTCTTGTAATAGGGCCGATCTAGACATCAACAAAGCGTCTTCAATTACTATAGCAGCCTGATCAGCAATCACCAAAAGGCAGTTTAACGTTTCAGGAGAAGGAATCTGGGGAACGATAGAGTAAATTGATACGGCCCCAATGACACGGTGTTTTAAACGCATAGGTACAGAGACCACTGATTTTAGGCCATTTGCTTGCCTTTCAAATTCTATGGCCGGCCAAGAAGTTATATCTTCAATAGTTACCGTTTTTCCTTTACGCACCGTCCAGTCGTCAATAGAAAGTCCAAAATTTTCTTTAACCACTTTTTCGAATCCAACTGGAAAGCCCCGAAAAGTGGCAAGCTGTAGTGTTTCACGCTGCACCAACCTAACTGTGGCATAGTTTCCATGAAGCATTTCTATAGCAGTGCACGCTAATAAACCTAACTTATCCTCTATCGGTTGTTCGGAAGTCAAAACTTTGGTTGTATCAAAAACCCTTTCCAGCATAGTTAACCTGACAGATGATTCCCAATGCTCATGAATTTTTGTAAAAGCTGTCGCAAGAAGCCATGTCGAAGTTTCCAGAAAAACTTTATCCTTTTCCTCATAAGGCCTGCAGCCCCAAAATATTATCAATAACGGAGCGTCAAATTGCCATAGAGCACAAAGCGCAAATTTCTCACTACCAGAATAAAAGGGAAGCAAGTCGCGCAAAATTTGCGCATCTTCCGACTCCATGGTAAAGACTCCTTCGCTAAAAAAGTAAGATTCTACGAACGAAGGCATCTGAGCAATTATTGGAGTTTTCTTGTTTTGAAGTAGGTCCACAGTCTTACCGCTTGTCATCCCACGAAAAGCTGAAATAACTTCCCCTTGTCCTGACCCTTTCCTGAGGACCAAAACACACCCTAAAGTTGCCTCTAGAACAAACATATTTTTCTCCAGGAATTGGTCAATCAGTTCACTCATTCCGGCTAGTAAATTGACTTTTCCCTGCCAAGGGGTCTGCCCAAAAATATCAGTACCTTTCAACTCAATCAAAGGCTGTCCCTCCTTGCAGTGTGGCCCAAATATAATCACATCTGCTTCAGTGATTGTTCGGGATACCGTAAAATATCATCTGGACTTAGCCCTACCTTCTGTTCTCTTTTCGGAAAGACCATTCTGCAACTTTTCCGAAAAAATAATGGATTTAGCTAGTTCAACCAATTTGATATTCTGATCGCGACTTGTCTTTTGCATCCTTAGCATAGCTTCGGCTTCAGAAAGACGGTAGCGTTTCATAACGATACCTTTGGCGCGCTCAATGACTTTGCGAGCCTCGAGACTCTCTTCTAAATAAGAAATTTCTTCCTTCAGCTTCATCACCTCTCGAAATCTGCCTAAGGCAATTTCAATAGCTGGCACTAACTCCCGCTGATCCACCGGTTTAGAAAGGTATGCAAAAGCGCCACTCTCCCCTGCCTTGCGGGCCATTTCTTCATTGGAATAACCTGTGAGGAAAATGATAGGCGTTACCTTACGATGGTTAATAGTTTTAGCTGCCTCTAATCCATCCACTCCAGGCATTTTGATGTCCATGATAATAAGATCGGGATCAAAACGTTCAGCCATATCGATAGCTTCAGACCCGTTCTGAGCTGCCCCTACTACCTCATGTCCTAGACCTCGTAATTGGTCAGATAATGAAAGAGAAATAAGAGATTCATCCTCAACCACAAGCACCTTTAACTGTTTCATGAGCAAAAAACCTCCTTCCTTATAATGTTTGAGTTTATTGTATTTTAGGAAACCAATGCCAATTTTTTATTTTAATGTTTTGTTTATTTGTTCCGTAACTCATCCGTTTTGGCATAATCAACCTTTAAGGTTTGAGGATCAATCATCACGCCATAATCATTTAGGGCGCTTTCTATTGATATCATCTCATTACGTACATCAGCCCACACCATTTCTATTGGCCGTTTCAAGGGATCACCGTAGCCACCCCCACCTGTTTCTAAGACCTCGTAAATGTCGCCCTTATTAAGAGTGACATACTTGTGAACCTCTGGGTCGATGATCTCTCCATTTGCCTTTATAATTCGCAACGTGCTAGGTTTTGCACCCTTTCCTCCGACTAGGCCGAACGGTGCAGTTTCCGACAAAAGACCATCGCCAAAATTGTTGGAAACAATTCCGTCAGCTTCCACTCTGAAAATATACTTGGTCCCCATACCACCTCGCCACGTACCGGCTCCTGGACTATCTTGGAGATATTCGTAACTAAGTGTGTAAAACGGGTCAGCTAGTTCATGCAACTCTGGATCTGGGGCTCGCGATCTGCCTGTACAGATTACAACGCCCATATGGTCCCATCCGTCGAAGCCAAATGTTGCTCCAGCACCTCCTTTCGGAAAAAAATGAACATCACTGTAAAATTTTCCAATACGAGGGTTGAAGCCCATAGAAACCGGCGTTGAGGATCGCGCCCAAGCGGCTTGTGTCAGTTCAGGCACAGCCTGAGATAACGCCAGCCAAGCAGATTCGATAATAGTCGAAGCTGCGCAAATAGTGCAAGTATTACAAGGTGCCGGTTCTAAACAATTGACAACTGTACCCTCTGGGGCAACTATCTTGACAGGTCGAAAAGCCCCTTCATTATGACGGATGTTTGGATCAATAGTTGTAAAAAGTGCAAGGTAAGAGGAGGAATAAGTATTGGCAAGTGTACTATTTACATAACCTTTAACTTGTGGATCAGAGCTTGAATAGTCAAAGGTGATTGTAGCCTCCTCAACTATTAGTTTAAGTCCAACTTTTACCATCTTCCCCCTATCAAAACCATCATTGTCCATAAATCGTTCGGCATAGTAAACACCATCTGGTATATTCCCTATTTCATTCCGCACCTGACACTCAGTAGCATTTAGTACACTATCAGCCGCTTGGTCCAAAGTTGTCATTCCATACTTTTCGATCAATTCTAAAAGTCTACGTTCACCTAATGTAACAGCGCCTACAAGACAGTGGATATCACCCTCAACTAGCTGATTCTGCCGCACATTGGCGATTATCATATCCCAGATACTCCGCTGGTAATTCCCTCTGTCATAAAGCTTAACGGGAGGAATGCGGATGCCTTCCTCCCAGATATTTACCGCCAGGGGGTTGTAACCAGCAGTTCCAGTTCCACCGATATCTGCTAAATGGCCCTTAGCCACCGACCAGAAGGCTAACGTTCCATGCTCAAATACTGGTTTGGCCATTGTGAAATCCGGTAGATGGTTATTACCCCCTTTATAGGGATCATTAACCAAGTAAACATCACCCTCATTAATGTCACCCTCATAGCACTTTGCAATTGCCCTGACAACAAAAGGGGTTGTTCCCATTAGCACAGCGATGTAGGGTTTTTGAGCAACCAAACGAATTTCACGATCGAAAATTGCAGCGGCAAAATCACGGGCTTCAGAAAAAATCGGCGACCGTGAAGTCCGCAGCATGGTCTTGCCCATTTCCTCAGCAATAGTGTCTAAACGGTTATCAATAATAGACACTGTAATTGGATCAATATAGTTTGTCTTTGCCATCATTCCCTACCCTCTTAGCTTAGCCAGCAGTTCTTTTAGACTAAAGCCCTTTCTATGCATCAAATAATTACTGAACTTATCAATATACAGACTATAGTCGGGAGTTACTAGTACCGTCGCGATGGCCTCTTGGATAATGGCTGGTCCATGCACCATATTGCCATACCCCATTTTTGCCCCGTCATAAACCGGTACATTAAGAAAACCGTCATTGAAATATGCTTGACGTTCACATTTGAAAGCTCCCGAAGGGTCTTTTCCTGCATAAGGGGTTTCCTTTATTGACGGTTTGTCCATGGTTCCTCTGGCTAAGAGTCGTAAGTTAATGAATTCCGCAAGGGAGCCAGGCAATGAATAGCCATTTAATTCACCGTGCCGTTGATGGAAATTTTGAAGAAGCGATGTGATATCGCTATCCTGGATAACACCGCTTGTGTCAACAATTAATGGTATTTCTACTTCGTTAAACTGTCCCTCATAACGCAAATCAACAGAATATATTAAGCTAATTCGGTCGGATGAGACTCCTTCCGTACGTAATGATTCAAAAGCTTCCATACGCATTTGACCAAAAAGAATGTTTAGGCGGTCAAGATCAATTTTGTCATGTAAACAAGTATAGCTACGAACATAATTATGAATTAGGTCCGACATCAGCATACCGGCCGCACAGAATACTGAGGAGCTTTTAGGTATAATAATTAAAGGGATGTCCACTTCTTTGGCAATCATAGGCGCATGAATGGGACCTGCGCCACCGCCAACTACTAATGAAAATTCCCGTGGGTCATAGCCTTTACCTACTGAAACTACGCTTAGCCCAGTTGCCATATTATTATTGACAATCCGGTAAATACCATAAGCTGCCTCGCTAAGGTTTAGACCCAAAGGTTTTGCAATCTTATCATAAACAGCCCTCTTGGCCACTTCGACATCTAACACTTCCCTGCCACCATGAAAGTAATTTCCATCAATATAACCTAACAATAAGTCAGCATCAGTTACCGTGGGTTGTTCGCCACCAAGGCCATAACAAGCTGGGCCCGGGCTTGCACCGGCACTTTGCGGACCTACTCGTATAATCCCTCCAGAATCAATCCGTGCAATACTGCCGCCACCAGCACCAATCGAATGAATGTCCAGCATAGGAAAACAGATTTTATGACCTCCCACCTCGCCTTCTGTTGTAAGGTTTGCTTTTCCTGAGCGTACTAAGCAAGCATCAAAGCTAGAACCACCCATATCGACAGTAATAACATTTTCCAGGTCGTACATACGGCCAAATATGAGCCCTGCCACGGGTCCAGCCGCCGGCCCCGACAACAGCGTATTAGCTGCAAAGCGCATAGCTACTTCCGGCGACATTACCCCACCATTGGACTGCATGAGAAGCAAGGTTCCTTTGAAGTTGTCAGCAGCTAACCGCGCCATAATGGATTCAATATAGTGCTTCAAGGGTGGCCCTACATAAGCGTTCATAGCCGTTGTGCTATTACGCTCATAAAAACGAACTTGGGGCAGAATTTCACTTGAAAGGGAGATATAAGCCTCCGGGAAATGCTCTTTTAGCAAGTTACCTACTTCCTGTTCATGCAACGGATTGAGGAATGAATACATAAAACTGACTCCAATAGCTTCCACATGTTCGTCTTTTAACTTTTGGATGGCCGCCAAGCAATCGTCATAATTTAACGCAACAACTTCCCGCCCCTCACAATCCACACGCTCTTCAACAGTTCTAATAAGGTACCGGGAAACTAAAGGTAGTGGCGGAGCATAACGTGAATCGTACTGTCTCTCCTTTATGCCCCGGCGCATGTTTAAAACATCCCTGAAGTCCTTGGTTGTGATAAAACCTGTTTTGGCCCCATTCCCAGTAAGAACTGCATTAGTCGTGATAGTTGTTCCATGGACGACAATCTGAATCTGTCGCAAAAACTCCCGGTAGTGAAGTCCTTTTGCCTCAGCTATTTCATGTAGACCATTAAAAACTGCAATGGATGGATCTTTAGGTGTAGATAGGACCTTATAGGCTTCGAGGATACCAGTTTCGTCTACCAATAGGAAATCCGTAAAAGTTCCCCCTACATCAATACCCAAACTGTACTTCATAGCCTTCCTCCTCATCCTGATACATCGTCACAGAAGCACGCCTTCTACCACTACCTGCAAAAAAAATGCCCTTCGCGACGAAGGGCATTCGCAACCCCATAACGCCAGACAGGAGTGCATTTTTCTAGGTTACTAATTATCAATTCAACCTGCAGAGTATCTATGTGTTACGTTTATATTAGCTTAAGCATCTTTACAATACCCAAAAATCACTTTCCTGATCTATATTCGAATGTCGTTCAAATATAGACTACAATATAGTTAATGGCATTGCGCAATACGCTATCATTCTAATATAAATATTTTTGAACATAATTCACTTTTATGTTAATCATAATTCATTTCCGGAAATCTTTCAACTAATTTTTGTATAATAGCTTTAAGCCCCTAGTTGAAGCTACGGAATCGTAAAATTACTCCAGGTCCCGGATAAGTCGTATTAATTCCCCCTCACTTCAAAACTAGAAATTGAATAGCTACAACGCAGAATAGAATTTGCTGCGATATGTGAATATTAAGAGAGCCACTATTCCGGTTGTCATCGAGCCACCTCTCTAGTTAGCATTTTTTATATAGAATATTTGAGAGATACATTAGTTAAGATTATTTCTAACAGTAAATTCATAATTTATCCAGCAATCTTTATTTAGCCATTACAGCGAAGAAACTAGATATCCATAGAAACAGTTCGCAGTTGGTCCCTAAGTCAATGAGCAAATGATTACCTTGCACCAAAACCGATGGTGCCCCCATAATGGCCCCTATAGTGTCAAACCAAGAAAGAGATGATGCATTGTGGTATTCCCAATGTTGAATTGGTGATATTGGGAATACCCAGGTTCAGTTAATGAATTTCCGAGATACTACGAAAATATGAGAGCAGTAGTTTGCTCTCATATTTTCATAACATACTCACTGCTCCTTTGGCTTTTCGGCTAGTTGAGCGAACAACCGTCCTACACTTGGAGCAAGGCATTTATCTGCCTTGCTCTAAGAACTAGCTATTGGTCGCTTTCCCGGTTCTATACGCGTAAGGCCGCTTTATATCCCGTGTGTACTGCATCAAAAATCTTGCCCGGCTTAATGCAATCACCGACGCGTATTACATCAACGCCAGCTTCCTTAAGGTCGAAGTAAATATCCGACTGGGGCTTCATTCCTACTGCAACAAGAATATAATCCGCAGGTATTACCTTCTTACCGCCGCAGTCCACAACCACGCCCTCGGGAGTTATTTCTACAACTCTCGCTGAGGTCATAACCTTTATACTGTGTTCATTAATCATTCCGCTGTATACTATGTTATCAGAATCGCTGCAATCGCTCATAATCTTTGGCAGCATTTCAACAATTGTAACATCGTTGCCGGATTTTATGCCGTAATCCACGGCAACCTCCGTTCCTATCAGGCCACCACCTATAACAACTATTTTACCCTTAGGAACAGGCGTTTTTCCGTCCAACACGTCAACGGCGATGAATACGTTTTCTCTGTCGCTTCCAGGGACGGGCAGCTTAACTGGAGCTGAGCCTGTCGCGACTATTACTGTGTCGAAACCACCTTCTTTTAAATTTAAATCTGTAGCCTCTTCGTTTATCACTTTTACTTTGAGCTTATCCACCTGTGTTACAAAATATTTAAGCGCGTTGCGTATATCTGCTTTAAACTCTGGCACAGAGGCCTCATGCAGATATCCGCCGAGCTTTCGTTTCTCATAGAGAGTCACATCATGCCCGCGCAGAGCCGCCACGCGAGCCGCTTCCATGCCAGCAGGGCCGCCACCAATTACAGCTATCTTTTTGGGCGTATTCGCAGGCTTAATCGCAAGCGCGTCCTCAAAGCCCCCCAAGGCGACATTCATTGTACAACTTACAGATTTACCCAAATGGTTGCCACGGTCAAGGCAGCCCTCATTGCAGCGGATGCAGGGAGCGATATCCTCTGGTCTACCTTCTTTGGCTTTTTTTGCCCAAAATGGGTCTGCAAATAACGGCCTTCCCATGCTTATAAAGTCGCCTTTACCACTTTCTAAAATCTCTTCCGCATATTCGGGTAACGTAATTGAACCCGTGGCAAATACAGGAATATTTAACTCTTTCTTGATAGCTTCTGCAGCCCACACGTTATGTCCCTTGGAAAGTTGCATGGGCGTAACCTGATGCACCATCTGGTGGTGGTCACCGCCGCTTACGTCTATCGCTGCGCAGCCTAGTTCCTCAAGCCTTTTGCAATAATATATCGTGTCGTCGATAGTCATGCCGTTTGGCTCGTAATCGCTTCCGCTTAACCGCACAATAACTGGGAAGTCCTTACCCACGTATTCCTTGCATCGGGTAAATACCTGTTCCAAGAAACGGAACCTGTTTTCCCTGTTGCCTCCGTACCAATCGTTACGCTGATTGGTAAATGGAGAAAGGAAGTTGGTTATCAAATATCCGTGCGCGCCGTGTATTTCGACCACCTCAAAGCCGGCTGTTTTTGCTCTCCACGCTGCTTTGCCAAAGGCCTCGACTATTTCGTCTATCTCTGGGATAGTCAACTCGCCAGGAATAGCCGCAGAGCCATATCTTTCATACATAAGCGGCCAGGGATTTGGAGAAGCGGACTTCATCGGAGGGCCTAAGAACCTTTGTCTGCCGCAGTGTTCGATTTGAATACACGGCACAGATCCACAGTTTTTAATAGTATCAGCAAGCCAACCCAACCCGACCATGTATTCGTTATCGCAGATGGCAAGCTGGTTTGAGGCGGATTTGCTGTAGAGTTTGTCGATGTAGGCATATTCGACAATAATCATGCCTACCTCTCCCTTGGCTAGATCTTCATAATACCTTACCAAACGAGAGGATACCGAACCGTCAAGATTGCTTAATCCGCAGGTTTGCGGTGCCTTGCAGATACGGTTTTTGATTTCTACATTACCGATCATGTAAGGACTAAACAGAACTGGAAACTGTTTGTTCATTAAAGCTATTCCTCCCTAATACTATTTTGAATATTTAGAAAATACTTACTTCCAAGCTAAGTATAGAACAAACGATACAGAGCCGCTATACCAGGCAGAGCATTATTGCGTTTATTATTGTACTGTACACGACTAAAAAAAAGAAAAAATTGTAGCACACGCTACAATTTACACAAGCTTTATGTTGTTTTATATATACAAATATGCTAAAATTTAGATGCTTACCAAATGCATACTTCTGGGAAAGAAAGTGCTGATATGAATATTAGCTTCCTTTTTAAAGACGATTTTTTAACGCATTATGACCTGTTTTCAAAGCATTGTCCGCCGCCTCTTTCTTTGCCGAAGGGCAGCATAATATGTAAAAAGGGTATCAGCAGCAAGTGGATGTATTATCTAAACGAGGGAACGCTGAAGGTTTATTCAGACAACTACACTGGGTATGAAAGAATAATTGCTTATTTGAAGAGAAACAGCATTTTCGGCCTAGACTGTTTTCATCCTGAGATGAGTTCGATTGTTACGATTGAGGCCGTCACCGATGTTTGGGTAATGCCATTTACGAGCGGAACACTGAGAATCATGATGGCCGAAAACAGTGATTTTGCATTTGATTTGGTGGCATATTACTGCAAGGTTATGCGCCAGCTTTGCTCTGACGCGGAAAATCTAAGCATAAATGATGCCACTATAAGGCTCGTCAATTTTCTTTTCTTATATATAAACGGGAACGATTCCGGTATAGACACGATAGATATGACGCAACAGGAATTAGCCTCAGCCATAAACTGCTCCCGCTCCTGTATTTCCCGCATCTGCGCCAGACTCAAAAATGACGGCATTATCAAAATAAACGGCAAAGGCTTAAGCGTTAGCGATAAAAGGAAACTGGAAGAACTTTGCCGGTTTTAGCAAGCCGTAGGCAGCATCGAAAGGTGCCCGTACGGTTCGAGAAGGAGCGAATTCCATTGGGATTCGCCTATTTCATCCTTCTCACTATGGACACCCTTGCTCTTGGCTAATGGTTGGCAACTACAAGCCCCCATTGTGGACTTTCACCATAACTCTGGCCCATAAAAAAGGCAACTAAGAAACTTAGATTACTTTTCCAAGAGAGGTGCCATGACCTCTTCAAAGAATTCCGTGGTATATGGCTTGCATTCCACCTGCAACTGACGATACTTAATAAAGTCAATAGTGTCTTTACCAGTTGCCTTCTTGTTGTTGAAAGAATTGAAGCCCATATACGCCTCGCTTTGCATGTTGGCGACCAACCAATGGCGGTTCGGTAGTTTTGCTTGATCCCAGAAGAACTTCTTCTTAGCGCGAACACCGTCAATGGACATCATCAGGCAGTTGGGGAACAAGTTTGTAAATACATAAAGAATCCTATCAATTTCTTGATCCAACAGGGTAAAGTCTATAGTGGCTTCACTCATTAATTTTTTAGCCTCTGCAGCAGCTTCTCCTGTTTTAAAGTCTCCGTAAACGATCTCTCCGTCTTCAACATAATTCTCAGTTTTAATCAGCGGGTTGCGGATGAACTTGCCGTCGATTTTCAAGACAGGGATGGCTTTGCTGATCATACCCATCCGATGCACTTTATAAGCGCTCCACATTTCGCAGGAAACACAGTTCCACATAGCTTGCTCCATGGTTAAAAATTCAGGGAGGAAATCAGAGGCCCCGCCAACCGGAGCAGATCCGTGTTTCGGGCCTGCCTGCCCAAAGATAGCGAGATCGGAAGAGATAGTTAGGTCGCAAGCCAGACCAATCTCCTGGCCGCCGGCAACCCTCATGCCGTTTACCCTGCA
>LOEW01000106.1 GCA_001516045.1 Desulfosporosinus sp. BRH_c37 | reverse complement strand
GCGTCATAGTTATAAATATAGATACTTCCGTCAGGCTTCTTTATGGATGTTACATGATTATTAGAATCATGAGTATACTCAGTAATTTCTCCGAAAGGATTGGTTTCTTTTGTGATGTTACCATGGATGTCGTATTCATAATAATAGGTATTACCGTTTTTATCAGTAAAAACAGTCTTTTGACTTAAATTATTAAATACAGCTTTTTCGTTACCGTTAATATAGACGGTTTCATAAATCCTGAATTTATCGTCCCATTTATAGATAGTCTGGGCACCATTACGTTCAGTAAGAGTTGTCGTTTTATTAGCGTCATCATAACTCATGGTATTTACTGTGCCATCGGCCATGGTTTGTTTTAAAACCCTGTTTCTATCATCATAAACATTTGTTACTTTTGCATTTCCAGCAGGGTCGATAATAACTGTTAATCTATTGTTTTCATCATAAACAAATGTAGATAGATTTCCAGCGACATCTTTAAATGAAGTCAGGTTACCCGCTGTATAACTATATTCAACTGTTCTTCCGGTGTTGTCCGTTACCTTACTTAAAAGGTCTCCAGAATATTGAAATTGCAAGCTCCCGCAGTCGTTATTAACACTTGCCAACTTGGCTGAATCATACGTTAATGAAGTGATATTGCCTGATACATCCTGTATTGCCTTAAGTGAACCCGCCAAATCAAATGAATACTTGGTTTTATCTTTCTGGATAAGATTATATCCCTGACCATCAATAAAATGAACAAAGCCATACTTGCCTGACATTGGCTGGTAAATACCACTCGGGTCTTTGGTGTACTCTTCAATGCGACCGTCAGCAAATTTTATGGAAACTTTTTCATCAGATAGTTTTGTGAGTTTTATCTCATAATTGTTATGCCAATTCCTACCAAGATTTCCGGACCAATTATCCACGGAGTTATAAAACTTCTTAAAAGGAATTGGATTATAGCCACTCACAGAAATATCGGTATTACTTTGTATAAAGTTACCAGTCGCGGCATCAACAGGATCAACAATAGCAGTAGACTGACCGGTAAGAATGTTATACGCTCCAATTGAGTATTTTGCACCTTCATAATAATTCAGAGCATCCGAACTCACTTTAGTTGCAGGAACAGAAAAGTTATTCGAAAGAACCTTAGTCTCGGCATTATCGGCAGTAACCTCAACAGAATAAGTCAAATTTGTTTCACTCTGGAATTCAGGTAATATCACACTCCAAGAAAAATCACTTACATGATTGACCCCAAGAGATCCAATTGTTGTCTCACATGAATCACCAATAACCCTTAAACCTTGTGGCAGATTGATTTTCACTTTAACATTGTTAGCTGTTGAAGTGCCTGTATTGACAATATAGCCTGATATCTGAATCGGATTTGGGTTATAACCATTTGTTGTTGCATCAATTGATGGAACCCTGTTTAGGGTTAAGCCAATCGGTGGCCTTAAATCTTGAAGGAATTCACTTAATCCATAATATGTTACATAGGTTTTAGATTCTCCCGGTTGCAATGTTGATGGATTCCAGTAGACACTCACAGCACTATCTCCGTTTGCCATTCCTGGTCTTATAGTATAATCCCAGATAGTATTACAGACTCTTCCCCAATTTGTGAACTGAACCTTGTCTGGCTTGTTCTCAGTCCTTAAAAGTGTACCTTGTGCTATGACGCTCGGATTGGTCAAACTATCAAATGCCTGCCAATAATCTGGTATATTCGACCCACTTAGTTCTAATTCTGTTGTTACAGCACCATATCCAGGAATTCTGAATGGGGCAGCATCATTATTTCCAAGCATTGTATCCATCATAATTCTGGTTCCAACAGTGTGAGAGGAAGCACTTTGATTCGTTGCAGTGTACTTGATTTGAACTGTATCAGCTTTGCCAGTGTTTGAGTTTGTTACTAATTTTAATTCCTGAACAATATTTACACCGTTTATATCTTGTGTTGCTGTGGTTGAAAGATTTGAAGAGTCTGGATTAACTGACTGAGGAGAGAAGAAATAATTTGAACCGTCAACTTTCAAAGAAGTATATGATGTCAAAGGAAAAGGATGTCCAAATAGCATACGCTTGTAATTATCATTTGCCTTGTCTGGATTTCCACCTGTTGTTCCAATGGTAAAACGCCCATTGGATGCTACGACATACTCAATATAATCATTGTACATTTTACCATTGCTATATCCTAAGATTGACGCTTGAGAATCAGCACTCGCAGTATTAAAAAGATTCTGTTTCCATGCAGCGTACTGATCAGGGTCTTGAGGCGGTTCATTTGTATTTGGAGGATTATTTGTATCAATTCCAGTTGCTGGAGTCTCCTCATTTAACTTTTGCTGATCTCTAAGTGCATAATATGCATTTAATACACGCCCGTTTTGAATTTTCTTAGAAATGTTAGAGCTACTTGTTGCAGTTGCCTTTAACTGCTCTTTAATTTGACTTGCAGTCATAGAAGGGTTTTTACTCTTTATAAGTGTGGCAACACCGGATGTATAGGCTGACGACATGGATGTACCGCTTAGATAGCCATATCCATTCCCAGGAATTGTACTAATAATATCCTTCCCAGGAGCTGCGATATCAACATTATTAAGACCATAATTTGAGAATGACGCCAAGTTGCCTTGATTATCAAGAGCTGCAACTGAAATAACATTGTTCAAATTATAATTAGCAGGGTATACAGGGGATAGATCATTGTCCGTTTCAGAATTACCTGCTGCCGTTACAAATAACATGTTAGATGTGGAAATTGCATCTTTTAGTGCAATATTATTTTCTGAAGTCCACCAACTGCAATTTGCTATTGTTGCACCGTTGGCTTCAGCATATTGAATTCCTTCAATTGCATCACTAGTATAGCCAATTCCATTATTCACAAACTTTAGGGGCATGATTTTTACATTAGGTGCTATTCCGCTAACACCTTTGTCGTTGTTACTTACTGCAGAAATTATTCCAGCCAGATGAGTAGCATGACTTTGTCCATTTGCTGAGGAATAAACAGTATTTAAGCTGTTAGCAAAATCAAAGCCTGAAACATCATCCACATAACCATTATTATCATCATCAATTCCATTGTTCGGTATTTCTTTTGAATTAACCCAAATGTTTTGACTCAAATCCTCGTGTGAGATATCCAAATCCGTATCTATGACAGCAACGACCACACTGGAGTCCCCTTTTGTAATTTCCCATGCATTCTCAGCTGATATATCGGTGTTTAAAGTACCTGTAACGCCATTTATGGCTTGTCCAGTGTTTTTAAGTGCCCATTGCTCATTGTATAAAGTATCGTTTGGGGTACTTGCTAATTTCACTTGATAATCTTCCTGTGCAAATTCAACTTCACTATTGTTTTTCAATTCATTCAACACCACAGAAATGTTCGCATTATTATCTATTTCTAATAACTCTAAATTACCTTTATTAAACTTTTTCTTTAAACTAAGTTTCGTTAAGTTGAGTTTGTTTATTGTGTTACTCATTATTAAGTCTGCTTTACTCTCGTCCTTAAACTTGACGATAATCCTGTTGCCATTTGTTTCACTAGCAGTCGTTGCCGCATCAGCAGTTAAAAATCCACTTTGTGAAAATACCGTTGTTACCAATAGCGAAGAAACAAACACCTTTGCTATTAACCTTTTAAAACTCCTCATCAAAATCGACTCCTTTTTTTATAAAGAATACCATTATTAACAATGACTATGACCAAAGTTTAAGGGGTTAAACATTGGCAACGGCATGAAGTGCACATTTGTGGCAATATCCGTTAAAGTTGAACGCATCCTATTGCAGCCATAATATACAAGGGCAAAACTAAAGCCTTTCTCCAAAAGAAGAGAAAGGCCAAGGTGCTAATATATGTAAAGCAACCTGGCAATCATAGCTTTCTCAGCCTTAGACCCATAGCTTTGCGCCCCCGACTTTCGACGGGTTTGCCTTTTATTTATATTTTGACATTATTTTACCATAGTTATCTGGAATAATTTGTCGTAATATGTTTGTCCTGTAAGTTTTGTTGTTGATTTACATTGCAATGGCCTCCATAGTCGGACTCTTAGGGGTTACAGTAACAGGAACTGCCTTCGCTGCTGGGACAGGTAAGACTCCAGCAGAAATCACAGCAAGCTTAACTGGTAAAAGCGTAGAACAAGTTATCTCAGAAAGAGTAGCAGGAAAAACCTATAGAACCATTGCTGACGAAGCCGGTAAGTTAGACGAGTTCAAAGCTCAGACTCTTGAGCAAAAGAAAGCCATCCTTGACCAAAGATCGCCGATGGCAACCTCACTCAGGAACAAGCAAACGCTATTTAAAACTCAATAGAGACGAATCGTTTGAATTAGTGGTTCCACTTCCACGAGAAGGGCTCGTTTGTTTCTATACCTTAAACACAGTCTTTTCATAAAGGCAGATCCCTCGCTCATTATTATCAACAACAGGGTTCTCCCTGTTAGAACTATCTCTGGACACTGGCAGGACGCATCAGATCCGTGTACATTTAACCCTGACCACCCTCCCAGCGAACGATTGATTTAATTTTTGATTTAACTCGTCGATCATGTTTATCCCTCAGTCCCCTAATCCTTAAAAATCAAACTCATTGACGATGCGAAACCGTGGTCAGAGGTGATATAAATATTTGCCTCGGTAAGATTTTTGTTAATATTTCTAATGGCCCCTTCGATCTCTTCAAAGGCCTGTTCGACAGCTTGAAATGTTTTGCTTTCGTCGCCCTTATCCCCCACACTGTCAATCACATTCTGGTATATATAAACCACGTTTTTTCCTTTAAATGTGTTTCTAAGTTCAATACGGGTCATCGAAATAAGGTCATTTAATAAAACAACTTCCGAATCGTTGACGCTCGACTGGAGAATCTTTCTTCGCCCACTGGAATACGCTTGGTCCATGATGAAGTACTCTTTGGTATAAGCCTCAAAGAAGGCTAAAGCATCTCGTTCAGGTATCCCCGCTATGTATTTCTTCTTAAAGGCATACATTTCAATCGCCCAGGACAAGGCTGCATAATAATTTTCAAATTCTGGGTAGTAATGCTTAGTTTTGCGAAGTGAAATAATTTCCCTGTATTGGGTAAATTCTTCGGACCCAATGAGTAGGCTGTTAATCAGCTTGTGGATAATAGACCGATCAACGGCTTGGAACAAATCCACCTGCTCATAGTCCTGAATATCCCATTGTTCAAGATACTCCCCAAGGTGAAGATCCGCTTCGATTTCTTCCGTCAACTTATCATAAACTTTGGAATCCACACTGTGGTGCATAAAATGATCTAAAAACACAACACAATTAGCCTGCTTAGTAGACACTAATCCTTGCCATTCCGGCGGTAGAGTACGATTCAGAACGCTGCAAAGTGAGTTTATTATGAATAAGGTAAACAAACCTTGCAAAGATTTTTCTTTGGCAAGATAGTCGTAATATTTTTCTGTCAGCTTCCAAAACCCATCTACACTTTCACACTTAACGATATTTTGCCAGACGGTGTTTTCATCCTCTTGTAAAGAATTCATCAGGATAACTCGAAGCGCATCTTCAAAATCCAAGGTTGGTCGTTTAGCTAGTGCCGCCAACACCCCAATATTGATCGTTTCTTCAGAATACGTCCCTATAGAATACGAGGCAAAGCTTCACCTCAGCAAGTTCCAGCTCATCTACGACCTCTCGGAAATCCCCCTTAGCATCATACCAAAAGATGATGTGCCGTTTGGCTCCATCTCGGCACGGTGCCTGATATTTCTCTCTCAGGGCAGTGTTTATCTGATTTAGATTCATTATTTCACCTACGTTTCCATTCTAAATTAATGATGGATATTATATCTTCGCCAACACCTTCTCTAACTTAGCATAATTGACAACGACCCCGTCATCCAGATCAATTTCTATCTGCTGATCAGCAAGATTATGAATAACTTCATCGTATTTTTTCAACTCTTCCATCTGTTTGGTTAACACTTTCAAGCGTTTGATTGCTTTGGTCTTTTCCGTTGGCGAGTCTTCGGACACTAAGACACTATTGAGCCTCAGATACTCTGCCTCCAGTTTATTCTGTAGAGGATGCAGGTAATCCGTGCGCACCCGGGATACCATACTGCTGTCATAGCGGTGCATATAGACTAGAGCATTAAAGCCTTGTTCTTTGTCAGAAGTAAATAACCAGTAGATCGGTCGTTTCTTATATATTTGAACATGATCCTTATAAAAATCCTTTAGGAAATACCTACGGATGCACTCTCTGCTCGTTTCATTTGTCTTTTTACCTAAGGTTTCAGCAATGTAGTTTAGATTTATGGCCAAGGAATTCTCTCCAAATGTGACTTTTAAGAACTCTACAAATTGGGTCACGATATCATCCTCAAAATAGGCATCACTTAAAACAGGCAAAATACCGTCGTGATCTGCCTTAAAGGTTTTGTATCTTTCTGGGTCGAACTTTCCACCGGCAAAGATTAAACCTTCCTCATCGAGAGAATATCTGCCGAACACACATCCCACTGCATAAGAAATGAACGATTTAATATCCCGCTCTCGATCAGCCTTGCGGATCGTAATGTCTTTGTCTTCTACTTCTGGGGAAAGCTCAGCTTGTAAGCCGTAAATATTGATGAGGATGCGGTTTAGTTCTTCCTCGTTGCCTTTGAGTTGGTTGAATTGGTTTTCGGCGAAAATAGACCAGTTTTCTAAAGTTCCTTCAAGAGTAGCTGATTCTTTTTTATTTGCCAGAAACGGATGAATTTTAAAATCCCAAGATTTTTCGAATGAATCCCAGCTTGCTTTAGCAATCTTGATACTTTTTAACGCCAACTCATCAATTATTACTCTTATATCCTTAGCAATCTTTAATACCGGTATTCTTTTAAGATCACCTACCTGAGTGGTTAGGGTTGGATTTAAAGCATCTATATATTTGGGTATTAACTTAGAATTTAGGAGAGAAATTGCTAAACCCAGGTCGGCTTCAACTGGGAATCCGCAAGAACCTTTTACATCGAAGGCAAACCCATAATTACAATACCTTGCGGCAAAACCTCTTCCTGATATATCAGACCACGTTATACACTTTTGAAAATAATATTGTCTTGATGGTAAATGATTACCCTGATTTGACAACATACCATAATGTTCTTTATTAAATTTAATTACAAAATCATTATTGCCATACCATTTGATTAACTTTCCGCCTTTATTATAAGGAATATATAACAATGCAGTACCATGAAACTCTTCTAACGATTGATAATTAAATCCGATTTTCGAATAATCTACTTCATGCCAATTTCTTAAAAAATAATCGTTATCACCAGTGGCCATACCCTGTTTTGGAACCCCAATTTCTTCAAATGTAGTTCCTGTCAAGAAAGTATCCTTCATTTTCTTACTAATCCAATAGGATATTGGAATACCTTTAATGTCATAAAAATCTTCGTTACATTTCGTATAGTACAGATCTTTGTCATAAATTTTCTGTTCTTTTTTATTGCCATTAATATCGACTAATCTAACATAATTGCCAAAATAACGCGAATTATTCATATTTCTCATTGTGTATGCTGAGGTTTGCACTACTTCACCATTTATTTCCGGAAATGCGTCTGGTCCTAGGTGTAACATCGATATATAACTAATATTAGTTAATAACTCTTTACGTAAATCTTTATAGTCGTCAGTAAACATAAACGAATGCTGCGTAACCATCGCTATAAATCGACCTGGACCTGCCATTTCAAGACACTTTTCTATAAAACAGGCATATAAATCTGCTTTGCCTTTGGGGAAGTTCACTTCAGTATATTTTTTGACTTTCATATTCATACTTTTTCTACTTCCCATATAGGGCGGATTTGTACATACCACATCATACTTCTCAGCCATAATCTTAGCCTGAAGAATGATTCCAGGTAGCTTATCTATGATGATATCCCGATAGGTAACCTCCAACAAATTCCTGACCACACTATTTCTTACTTCATGTAACCTTTGCTCCAAAAACTTCGGATCCATTTCCCGCACATCTATCATAGACCCATATTCCTTAGCATCTTTAAAGGTATCAGCTAAGTATCGAATAAGCTCCCTCTGACGGTACTGCTCAGGTTCCAGGGCTTCAGGATTCACCAGCATCTCACTTACATCATTAACCATCCAGTTACTCTCTTGAATGGCGCAGATATTCAACTGGATATTTTCTCTAAATACCGCTCGACTCTTGCTCCTCGCCTTCATCATCACAGCAAAGGATGCCAGTTGAGCGGCACGGTCATCGATATCCAGACCATAGAGGTTATTTTCCAAGATCAACTTGGGGATGTCCTCTTCCATATATCCGTAACTTTTATAGATTTCATACAGCACCTCAAAGGCATAAACGAGAATATGTCCTGAGCCACAGCAAGGGTCAAGGGCTTTGATCTCAAGTGGATTAAGGTTCGGATTCTTCAAGTCAGCCAGTTGTTTTTGCACTTCAGGTTCTTGGTCCGCTTCCTCAAGGTAATACTTCCACTCAGCTTTCAATTCCTCGTTGGGATGAGATTCTAACCACAACCTGCCCAAAGAGTTTTCCACCATATATTGAACAATCCACTTCGGCGTAAAAAGTTGAGTGGCTGCCGGGATATTTTCCTTGCTGATCTTTGTATTTTTCTTCAGATCAGCAAAGACTTCATCCTTCTTCTCAGAAATATAGTACTGGTACAGCCACCCGATTATCTCGACTTCTTGCCAGTCTTCCTCAGGGATGGAAGTCACCAAATCCCGAATAACGGACCCTTCCTGTAAAAGATTGCTCGGAAAGAGCAGTTCGCTATAATCCGCAATTGGTTCAAACATAAAGGGCAAAATCTTATTTAAGTCATTGCATTGGTGAATGAGTAAATACTTAAATAATCCCTCTAAGTCGTTTCTATCTTGAAAATCATAAATTACGTTTCGATCGACGGCAAAGTCAATATTCAAGGCCTCTCGGATGATATCCGGTTCCGCTCTGTTCGAATCACGGGAGGATAAGGCCCGCACTCCTGTGGGCAAATAGTCGTTAACCTCCAGGAAACGCAAAGCAATAAAGCGGTTAAACCAAGTGTAGGCAACCTCCTCCATAACCTGGTCATATCCTTTTTGCTCAATCTCCTTAATCAGCTTGTCCCTTTGCAGCTTAAAGCCTTTTTCTTGGGGGATATTGTTAAGGATGAGATGACCTGCTTCTTGCTTTAACACAGTAACACTCTTTGCCGTAATCCCTATTTGAAAGGCCTTTTGCCTGACTTGCTCGATCAGCTTCTTACGGGCACTGACGGCAAAGTTTCTGATAGCTGATTTATTCAAAGTCTTTCCTCCCACTATACAACCCTGATGTTTTGTTAGTCCGAATATAGCCTTTCAGTTCACTTCCAAAATCATTCGTTAAAGAGTACAGTTATATCTTCGCCAACACCTTCTCAAACTTAGCGTAATTTACAACGACCCCATCATCGAGATCAATTTCTATCTGCTGATCCGCTAGATTATGAATCACTTCATCGTATTTTTTAAGCTCATCCATCTGTTTCGTCAACACTTTCAACCGTTTCGTTGCTTTTGTCTTTTCAGTTGGCGAGTCTTCCGACACCAACACTTGATTGAGCCGTCGGTACTCTGCCTCCAGTTTATTTTGCAGAGGATGCAGGTAATCCGTACGTAGCCGGGAGACCATACTACTGTCATAGCGGTGCATATAAACCAGGGCATTAAAGCCTTGTTCTTTGCCAGACGTAAATAACCAGTAAATCGGTCGCTTCTTATAAATCTGGACATGATCCTTGTAAAAATCTTTCAGAAAATATCTACGGATGCATTCTCTGCTCGTTTCATTAGCCTTTCTGCCTAAGGTTTCCGCAATGTAGTTGAGATTTGTAGACAAGGTATTCTCCCCGAAAGTGACTTTCACGAACTCTACAAATCGAGTAACGATATCGTCATCAAAATAGGTATCATTTAAGACAGGCAGAATGCCGTCGGCATCTGCCTTAAAGGTTTTGTATCTTTCTGAATCGAACTTTCCACCAGCGAAGACTAACCCTTCCTCATCGAGAGAATATCTACCCAGCATACAGCCCACGGCATAGGAGATAAAGGATTTTATATCTCGAGACTGATCTGCCTTACGGATAGTGATATCTTTGTCCTCAACTTCTGGGGTAAGCTCGTCTTGTAAGTCGTAGATCTCTATGAAGATACGATTTAGTTCTTCTTCGTTGGCTTTGAGTTGCGAGAATTGTTTTTCGGTGAAATCCTGCCAAGATTTGAAAGCACCTTTTAACTCCCTGCATTCAAGTTTATACAAAATAAATTGGTGCTTGATAAAATCCCAGCTAGTTTCAAAACTATCCCAATCCGTCTTAGAAATTGAAATATTCTCAGTGACTAGGTTATTTATTGAATTCCTGTTGATTTCCGAAATAATTATTGGCAATTTCGCAATTACCCCAGACGAAAAATTTAAGGTTGGATTTAAAATATTTAAAAGTTTATTACATAGTTTTGTATTCAGGAATCCTGCAAAATATAAATATTCACTCTCATCACAAAAGAGAGCATGTGATGAAACGTCAAACAACATACCTTCATCAAAACATCTTACTCCAAAGTTAGATGAACTGATCAGTGTCCAAGTAATCCCTTTATGGAAGTAGAATTTTTGGCTTGGTCTGACATGTCCTTTTAATTTACTCATTGCACTTCTTGATAAATCATCATAAGCCAATACATAGTCTTTATTACCATACCATTTGCGATGATTTCCTCCTTTATTATAGGCAATCCATTTTGTCCTGTTTAAGGCTATAGATTCAATACTACTTTCTGTTTCTGAAAAATCATCCCACTTCACCTCAGACCATTGACGAATGAATGTTTTGGTATCTCCAGTATGCATTCCTTCTCTTGGATATGCTATTTTGGCTAATTCTAGAGAATGATTAAAAATGTTAAATACTTTTTCGCTTACCCAATACGCTATAGGCATACTAGGAATCTTGGCAAAATTGTCCTTTTGTGCTTGATGTTTATTTTCTCCCGCTAAAAACCTTTCCTCTTTAAGGTGTGCTTTATCAAATTCAACAAGACGAACATAGGCTGCTTCATATGACTTTATATTACTTTTTCTCAACACGAAAGCGGTCGTTTGAACCACCTCGCCACCGATTTCTTCAAATCCTTTTGCTCCCAGATGTGCCATATTTATAAAATCTTTTAGCATCAACAACTTCTCTCTTAACTTCTCATAGCTTGATAGAAACATGAAGGAATGTTGTGTGATCATAGACTGAAATCCGTTAACCTTTGTCATATCACCGCATTTTTCAATAAACACTGCAAACAAATCCGATTTACTGTCAGGATAATTCTTCTTAAGATAATTAGATAACTCAGAACTCATGCCACTACTTCCCATATACGGCGGATTAGTGCAAACCACATCATACTTCTTACCCATGATCCTCGCCTGCAGAATTATACCGGGCATCTTTTCCAAGACAATATCCCGATAGGAAACCTCCAACAAATCACTTGCTACGCTGTTTTTTAATTCATCTAACCTTTGCACCAGAAACTCCAGTTCGATTTCTCGCACGTGTAAGATTGCCCCATATTCCTTAGCATCTTTAAAAGTATCAGCTAAATAAGTAATCAGCTCCCGCTCACGGTACTGTTCTAGTTCCGGTGCTTCCCTATCCACCAGAATTTCTTTTACCTCATTGTCCATCCATTTACTCTCTTGAATGGCACAAATATTCAACTTGATATTTTCTCTAAATACCGCTCGACTCTTGCTCCTCGCCTTCATCATCACAGCAAAGGATGCCAACTGAGCGGCACGATCATCGATATCCAGACCATAAAGGTTATTTTCCAGGATCAACTTGGGGATGTCCTCTTCCATATATCCGTAACTTTTATAGATTTCATACAGCACCTCAAAGGCATAAACGAGAATATGCCCTGAGCCACAGCAAGGGTCGAGGGCTTTGATCTCAAGTGGATTAAGGTTTGAGTTCTTCAATTCATCCAGTTGTTTTTGCACTTCAGGTTCTTGGTCCGCTTCCTCAAGATAATACTTCCACTGAGCTTTCAGTTCCTCGTTGGGATGAGATTCCAGCCATAATCTACCCAAAGAGTTTTCCACCATATATTGGACAATCCACTTCGGCGTAAAAAGTTGGGTGGCTGCCGGGATATTTTCCTTGCTGATCTTTTTGTTTTTCTTCAGATCAGCAAAGACTTCATCCTTCTTCTCAGAAATATAATACTGGTACAGCCACCCGATTATCTCGACTTCTTGCCAGTCTTCTTCAGGGATAGAAGTCACCAAATCCCGAATAACGGACCCTTCCTGTAAAAGATTGCTCGGAAAGAGCAGTTCGCTATAATCCGCAATCGTTTCAAACATAAAGGACAAAATCTTATTTAAGTCATTGCATTGGTGAATGAGTAAATACTTAAATAATCCCTCTAAGTCGTTTCTATCTTGAAAATCATAAATTACGTTTCGATCGACGGCCAAGTCAATATTCAAGGCCTCTCGGATGATATCCGGTTCCACCCTGTTCGAATCGCGGGAGGATAAGACCCGCACTCCTGTGGGCAGATAGTCGTTAACCTCCAGGAAACGCAATGCAATAAATCGGTTAAACCAGGTGTAGGCAACCTCCTCCATGACCTGGTCATATCCTTTTTGCTCGATCTCCTTGATCAGTTTGTCCCTTTGCAGCTTAAAGCCCTTTTCTTGGGGGATGTTGTTCAGGATGAGATGACCCGCTTCTTGCTTTAGCACAGTAACACTCTTTGCCATAACCCCTATTTGAAAGGCCTTTTGCCTGACTTGCTCGATCAGCTTCTTACGGGCACTGAC
>LOEW01000105.1 GCA_001516045.1 Desulfosporosinus sp. BRH_c37 | reverse complement strand
CCTTCTCCATTCCTTGCTGCCGTGGGAACAATAGGTACACCAAGTTCTTTTTGTAGTTCATCAAAGTTTATGCTTAGCTTCTTTTTCCTGGCTTCATCAACTAAGTTTACACAAACAATGACCTTTGATGATATCTCCATCACTTGCAAGGCTAAGTTAAGATTTCGTTCGAGAGAAGTCGCATCAAGTACGACTATGGTTGCATCGGGTTGGCCGAAGCAGATAAAGTCCCTGGCAATCTCTTCTTCAACAGTGTGAGCTAGCAAAGAGTAGGTACCCGGCAAATCGACCAGCAAAAATGATTTATTCCGATATGAGTAAATTCCTTGTGCATTATCCACTGTTTTTCCTGGCCAGTTGCCCGTATGTTGATGTAAACCGGTAAGCGCATTAAACACTGTACTCTTCCCGACGTTTGGATTTCCGGCGAGTGCTATCACGTACTGTGCACCAGTCGTTCTGATCCCAAAGTGTTCCCGCATAACACGACCTTGACCTTTAAGCGCATTAGAACGGTCCCCCATTTTTAACTTCATGTTTTTCACCCCAAAGATATTTTTTAACAATCTGGTAAGGTCTTATCTAAACTTTGAGTCAACGGAAATCAGGCTGGCGTCTCCGCTGCTCAATGCAATTACGGAATCGCGGACTAAATACGCGATTGGATCTCCGGCAGATAATATTGTCATTTTACGTAACTCTCCTTTCTAGGATTGTTAGACTAAGGCAACTTTTGACCAATACCTTATTTTGAGGTTAACTATGGTTCTAAAATACTGTATTAAACCTAGAAGTGAAGTGTTACCTTGACGTTCAACTTTAGTTGAACGAGTTCACTTTTAGTTTCTATTGTAGCAAACTAATGATTTGGAATCGCTTCATACGTGTAAAAAACCAGGTTTAAAGTATGAGTTGGAAAGTTCTGAGATGCTTCCACCAAGCATATGTATTAGTGAAATTGGACAAGGACCCTTATTCAGCTCCCAAAGTAAGATACACTAAAAGCCGAGGGGCCCCGGCCCTTTTGCTTAGCTTTTTCTTGATACTTTATAAAATGTCGGTGATGTTTGGACAAGGGTAACTAAGGTGAAGCAAAGGAAGTGTCATACATGCTAACACCTAGCTTAGAGGATTATTTAGAGGAGATATATCGGTTTTCGTTATCGCTTGATACGGTTCGGGTAACGGACATCAGTAAAAGGCTTAAAGTTGCTTTGCCATCAGTAACTAAAGCCCTCTATAAATTAAGAGATGAGAGTTACATAAATTACGAACGCTATGGCGAGATCAAACTTACAAATAAAGGAAAAGAATTTGGGTACTACTTAGTAACGCGGAACCAATTGCTGCAGGAGTTTCTTGCCCTAATATGCAGCAAATGTAACTTTGCAGTAGAGGCCGAAGCCATGGAACATTACCTTTCAACTGCAACAATTGATGCCATCAAAACTCTGGTAGAGTTCTTGAAAGGCAATCCGTCTTGGCAACAAGCCTTTAACGATTTCATGGCTTTAAAAAACTAGCCATGATCAATACTTCTTTTTTTACCCTGAAGATATTTATCCAACCGTAAGACTCCCACTTCAAGTGGGAGTAGGACTGGAGACTTACGTCAGCGAAGTCTCGATGTTGAACTTTAGTTGAACGAGTTCACTCACGTTAAAGTCCTATAATAATGTTGAGTTCATGTAAATCAGGCTAGCATCTTCGCTACGCAATGCAATTACGGTATCACGGACTAAATAAGCAATCGGATCTCCGGCCGGAGCTTTCCCAATACAGGTAAGAGCAGTCCCTGGGACAATACCAAGGTCAAGGATTCGACGACGAAGTAACCCTTTCACGTCCAAGTGTACAACGTTAGATTTTTCACCAAGCTTTAGTGTGGTTAATGGCACAGGTAAAATTGTCATTTTACGTAGCTCTCCTTTCAAGGATTGTTAGACTAAGGCAACTTTTGAAACAATACCTTATTCCGAGGTTATCTGAAGGTCTGAAATATAGTATTAAAGTTGAGAGCGGAGGGTTACATCAGCCTCGTTAGTAATTTTTGCCTAATAACTAATTACAACAAACTAGAAGAAGCTCCAGACCATAATCTGGAGCTTCTCTAGTCAGTCCATTCTCGATGTTCAACTTTAGTTGAACAGTTCACTCACCGTGAATTGCACGCTTACGAAGCTCCCCGATCATGGCAGGTACCTCAATGCTCATCGGGCACCTTTCCACACATCTGCCGCAACGTAGGCAAGAATAAGCCAACGGAGTTGCTTTTTCCATACCACCGGCAACAAATGCTGTCCAGATCGTGCCTATCCCGCCCATATAGATATGCCCAAAGTGTCCTGCTGTCACCTGAAAAACTGGACACTCATACATGCATCCGCCGCAACGCAAGCAGTTCAAGGCCTGGCTGAATTTCTCTTGCTTTGCCATCTCACTTCGACCGCTGTCAACAAAGATTACATAGAATTCCTTGGGACCATGTGCCCCATAGGTCGTTACTTTCTCGATGTCGCCTGTCTTGCTCGGACCGCTAACAATATTGACATAACCTGGTATACCATACTGAGCATAGCGCCAAGTCACCTCGGCGACTTTCATAGCATCCTGGAACGTTGGCACTAATTTTTCTATTCCCACAATCACGATATGGACCGGGGGAGCACCGGTAGCCAGTCGCACATTTCCTTCATTTTCGATAATAACCATGGCGCCTGTGTCCGCTGCCACCACGTTAGCTCCACTGATCCCGATATCCGCTGTAAAGTACTTCTCGCGCATGAACTCTCTTACTGCCTTTACCTCTTCAGCAATGTCAGGCGGAACTTCTTTCCCAAAGAACTTGCTAAAGACCTCAGCCACTTGTTCACGGGGTACATGAATAGAGGGTGAGAGAATGTGCATAGGACGTTCCTTACGGAGTTGCAGGATAAACTCACCCAAATCTGTCTCCCAAACCTCATTACCATTGTCCTCAAGATACTGACGCAGATGGAGTTCTTCCCCCAGCATACTTTTCCCTTTAACGACCGTTTTATTGCGGCCAATAATTCCGAGGGCAATTTCCAAAGCGGCTTGATGATCCTTAGCGTAAAAAGCTTTTCCTTTGTTACGCTCTACGGATGCCATCGCCTGTTTCAGCAATTCGTCTAGGTTAGCCACAGACTGGGATTTGATCTCCCGCACTTCCCTAGCTAATTCTGGTGTATGCTGAAAACGCTCCATAGTTTCGGCAACCGTATCACGGTAGGAGCCTACCGCTCGGGTCATAGCCTTTTGAATGTTAGTGTCTTCACAAGCTGAATTAAGAGACTTGGCATAATCGACAAAGTCCTTTCTTAGATCAACTGTCATGCTTCAGCCCCCCTATATAGAAATTCGATTAAATCTTCGATTATGGCCGAATCTTCTTTGGCTCGACCACCCTCCAAGGCTGACAAACAATACGGGCAGGAAGTCAGGATATGCTCAGACCCACTTTCCTTCAACTCGTTCACGCGGCGTGCTCCAATGACATGTGATAACTCGGGAAACAGAATTTTAATAGGACCACCACAACAGGTCGTCCATTCCCGACTGCGAGGAGTCTCTTTTACTTCTACTCCAACACTCTCCAGAATATCTCTTAATTCTTGGTGGATGCCTAACTCTCGGGCCAAGCGGCAAGAATCATGAATTACGACCGCTCCTGAAAATTTGATCCTAGCCAACTTAGCCCGACGTTGCCAAACTAGATCAACAAAGGTAAGAACTTCTAAGTTAAAACCCTCGACCATTTTTGGATAGACAAACTTAAAAACTTCTGCAGCATGCGGAGAGAGGCAGACGATAGTTTTAGCTCCGCTCTTTTTAACCACCTCTACTACTTTTTGAGCATACTCCTTCATATCTTTCGAATAGCCTAGTTCATAAAGCAAAGCACCACTGTACAATTCTTTATTTCCTGCATAACAGAACTCGTACCCGAGCCCTTGGAGCACCTTTGCCGCCTTAAAGCAAACTGAGTTATACCTTTCTTTATCCTTAGCCAGTACCGAGGCGTAGATCTTTTCTGCGTTGATTCCGGCCTTATTTAGCATATTTCGTACGCCCATCATCATGGAAAAAACCTTACTACCCTGATCGATATGGGTTATCGTTTTTACCAAAGAGTCGATGAAGGGGAGTAACTGATATTCCCCGCCTGTATAAAATAGTAATTCCCCTCTAACTGGCAAATCAAGTCCTTTGGCCCAAGCGGCAGTCTCTGACCCTTTTAAGGCCAGCGGATTACCATGCTTAATAATATTGTCGCTGATAATATCCAGCACTGCTGGCATCTTCGTTTCCATAACAATTCTCAATTCCTTCCCAGTGAAATCGTTCAGCTAAAGCTGAACATCGGGGCTTCAGATACGATAGTCTCCAGTAGACGAATACTTTCGCGCCGCAGGATGGATTCTAATTGGTCCAACGCCGCCAAGGATTGCAAGAAGGGACCCAAAAAGTATGTAACGTAAGTTACACTTTCTGAAAATACAAGAAAGCGCGCATCGGTCTCCTCTGCACGCACCTTAAATGTTCCTTTACACCTTGCTCGAAAATCGCGAATGTGGCTACCTCCTGTAGTATAATTAAAAATCCAAGTAAATGTAAACCCTAATTTCCTATGTATTATGTATTCCTCGACACATTTCGATAAACTAAATTGTAACGTGGTACAAAAAATCAATCTTCTCTCCATAAATTACCAATAAGGAATTAATTATCGTTTAAAAGGCTGGTGGAGTTATGGCCGAAATGAATACCAGGTCCTCTGTACCGATGCTCCAAATCTTATGGGGAATACCGGAATAGTAATAGATACTGTCTCCTTCTTCTAAAATTTGAAGGTCATCCCCGATTTGAATTTTCATCTGTCCCTGTAGCACCAAAATGTTCTCTTCTCCGGGATGAGTTAACGGTACGTCACAGGTTACGGCGCCTGGTTCTAACCGCGCCATCATCATCTCCAAACTTCTGTTCAAATCCGGAGACAATAATTCAAACGTGAGATGCGAGTCTGGAAATTTTAAAACTTTACGCTCATTTTTTCTTACAACTGGGCTTGATTCGTCTTCTTCCATCAGAAAGTAAAATATAGGCACATCGAGGGCATGCGCAATTCGTCTTAAAGAAGTAATGGAGGGATCTGTAAGGCCCCGCTCTACTTGACTCAAGAAGCCTTGCGTTACCCCAGTCCTTTTCGCCAAATCCTTTAGTGTCAGTTGTTTCTCCATTCTTTTAGTGCGAATTTTGTCGCCCAGCATCATATACCACTCTTTCCTGTACCAGTTAGTTTTATATTTTTCTGGAGTGTCCCTTCTCGACATACGGCATCTAGCTAGCCATCCTTGGTCACATTTTCACTCTGTAAAAAGCTTAGTAAAGCTGTTTTTATAAACATTGACAAGGCCTTTATCCGTTAACCTGATTTCGGGAATTACAACCAGCGACAGCAACGACATAGTCATAAAGGGCGAAACAAGTGGCGAGCCAAGCACTACCCACGCAGCGGAAAGCTCGCCGAGAGCATCGGCAACCTCCTGAGCCGATAAATCGCTCATTAGACCGGCAATCGGCATTTTTAAAAGTGCCAGAACCTTTTCCCCTTCTACCGCCACCATGCCGCCGTCATATTCAACTAATTTATTTGCCGCAAAAGCCATTTCGGCGTCACTCATCCCTAACACAATTAGATTGTGGGCATCGTGCGCATAAGTTGACGCGACCGCGCCCTTTTTCAGACCAAAGCCATGAGCAAAACCAACGCTCATTCCGCCTTCTGAAATATGCCGGTTAATGACCGCAACCTTGCAGATGTCTTTTTCTGTTGCAAGCTCAACTCCCCCATTTCTAACCGGCAGGGCTTCGACCATTTCGGTAGTCAGCACATTAGAGTTATGAGCGCCGATCACCCTTACCTTTGCGGTCTCCTTGCCGTGGGGTGCTTTCACAATAAAGTCGCTCGGCAAAATCTTGCGGGTTATTTTCACTGAAGCCCTGAGCTGCTCCGGATATACGTATCCTCCGACAGGCACTGTGAGTTGGCCTTTTTCCGCCACAAGCTCCCCGTTGATGATCACTTTTTCAACCTTGACCTGAGCTAAGTCGCTCAAAATGTTGATGTCAGCAAACCGACCCGGTGAAATCGAACCGATATCGCGTTCCATGCCGAAGCAACAGGCGACGTTGAGAGTTGCCATCTGTATTGCCGTCACTGGCCTCACACCCTTGGAAACCGCGAGTCGAATAATATAATCCAGGTGCCCGCACTTTAAAAGGGTGTCGGCATGTAGATCATCGGAAACAAGCAAAGCAAGCCTAGTATCAATCTTCTGCTCCGTAATTGCTTTGATGACTTCGGGCAGATCATCCCAGGCAGAGCCTTCCCTAATCATCGCATACATGCCGAGCCGCATTTTAGCGAGAGCTTCACGCGCACTGGTAGATTCATGACAGCAGCTAATTCCTGCCGCGATATAAGCGTTTAACGCAGCACCTGTATCTGCCAGCGGGAAATGGCCGGTAACCGTCTTGCCCGCCTCAAGCGTTTTCTCCACCTTTTCGCAGGTTTGCGGGTCACCGGACAAAATGCCGGTATAATTCATCATCTCACCAAGCCCCGCGATGCCTTCCCAGTTCAGCGTATTTTGTATATCCTGAGTCGTTATTGTACTACCTGTATTTTCAAGACCAGGCGACGCAGGCACGCAGGACGGTATGGTTGTAAAAACGCGCAGCGGCGTTGCCGCCCCGTCTTTCATCATGGCGACCATGCCGTCAAGGCCAGCAACATTGACGATCTCATGCGGGTCCATAAATATTGAAGAAGTTCCATGGGGAATAGTAGCTTTCGCGTACTCTCCCACAGTCATCATGCTGCTTTCCACATGCAGATGGCCGTCAATAAAACCGGGTACCAGATACATCCCTTGCGCGTCAACAATAACCGTTTTATCACCAACGGTCATTGCTGCATCCCCTACAAGCGCTATCCGCCCGAACTTTACGGCAACATCTGTGTTTGGCTGAATTTCTCCAGTAAAAACATTGACAAGCGTACCGTTTTTAATAACTAAGTCAGCCGTTAGTTTCCCTTGCGCTGTTGCTGTAAGCTGCCTTCCGACTTCCCACAGCTTATATCTCTTGTTCAAGTAAATCCCTCTATCCATCACATGTTTAGCGTTCCTCGCGCGAATACGGAATTCCGAGCGCAGCGGGTGTTCCTGAGCGCCGGTTTTTTGTTTCCCCGGTGGTAAGGACCAAGACGATAAATGTAAAAACATAAGGCAGCATCTGCAAAAAATTGGATGGAATCATAACACCCAAGGCTTGAAGGTGCAACCCCAAGGAGGCAATGACACCGAACAGCCAGGCACCCAATAGAGCACGACGTGGATCCCAGACAGCGAAGATGACGAGGGCGACCGCAATCCAACCGCGACCGGCCGACATGTTTTCCACCCAAGAAGTAGAATAGGCTAGCGATAGATACGCACCACCCGCGCCAGCGAGCATACCTCCAACAATCACAGCAGTATACCGGACGAAAAAGATGTTGTGTCCCAGAGCGTCGACTGCCGATGGATTTTCACCTGCTGCCCTGAGAAGAAGTCCCGCCTTTGTTTTATAAAGGACAAACCACAGGATGACAACTAAAGCCACGCTGAGGTAAACCATAACATCCTGAACAAAAAAAATTTTACCAAGGACTGGAATTTGAGAGAGAATTGGGACGACAACAGGCTTAAAAGTCGAGGTGGGTGGAATTCCCACTAAGTTTCGTCCAAGGTAGGCAGACAGGCCCGTACCGAAAATAGTCAGCGCAAGACCGCTTGCCACCTGACTCGCCCGGAAACCGATGGTAATAACCGCATGAATGAGCGCCATAAGTCCGCCCGCTATCAAGGCAACTAACAGGCCCAGCCATTTATTTTCTGTATAGGTACCCACGTAAAAAGCGCTTACAGCCCCCACGAGCATCATGCCTTCAACACCTAAGTTTAGGATACCGCCACGCTCGGCGATGACTTCACCAAGAGAGGCATATAAAATCGGAGTGCCTGCAACGACTCCAGCAGCAAGGATGGCGATGATATAATTTAAATCCATACCATCATACCTTCTTTCTTACCAAACGGTAATTGTTAAAGACTTCGCCAGCTAGTACGAAGAATAGAATTGAGCCCTGAAACATGGACACCATACTCGACGGAAAACCGGAGGTCCGTAGACTGAAGCCGCCAACCATCAGCGCGCCCATCAGAAAGGAAACGAGTACGATACTAAAGGGATTCAGCCGGGCAAGGAGAGCAATAAGTATGGCGGTGTAACCATAGCCCGGAGATATCGTCTGCTGCAACCTGTGAAGTACGCCTGAAACCTCAGCCATTCCAGCAACTCCCGATATGGCCCCACTTAAGAACATAACTTTCAAGACATTTTTGACGTAACTCATCCCAGCATAATCGGCCGCCTTGCGGCTGGAACCGCTGACAGAGATCTCATATCCCCACTTTGAATATTTGATCAGGAAGAACATCGCTATCGCAATAATCACTACGAGAAAGATGGCGTAACTGATACGGGTGTTGCCGAAAACAGGAAGGGTTGCGCTCTCTGGAAATTGTTTCGTGAGCGGAAAATTGTTTCCCTTCGGGTCTTTCCAAGGACCATAAACGAGATAGGCCATCCAGAAATAGGCCACATAGTTCATCAAGAGAGAGCTGATGGTTTCGTTAACATTCCAGAAGGCCTTCGGAATGGCCGGAATCATAGCCCAAAGCCCACCGCAAATAGAGCCCGCCAGCAACATTAGTGGCAGCATGATTAGGGTTGGCAGATTTGAAAAAAACAGAGCGAAATAGGCTGCCCCAAAAGCGCCCATATAAAATTGGCCTTCTGACCCGATGTTCCACAATTGCATACGGAAAGCCAGTGAAACAGCGAGTGAGCAAAGTGCCAGCGGAATCATTTCAACAAGCGTTTCACTGAGGCCATAGATTGAACCGATAGAGGATTGAAGAATCTCACTGTAGAGCTTCAAAGGGTCTTTTCCTGTGATCAACACAAAAAGTCCCGCAAAGAGCAGCCCCAGCACAATGGAGGTTAAGGAGATGCCGAACTTCTTCAGCGCAGAGCTTGTATTTGTTTTTTTAATCTCCCAACTACCCAACAGTTTAAGCTTCATGAAGATCTACCTTTCTTTTGCCGGCCATCATCAGGCCGATTTCTTCACGCGTTGTTTCACTCGGATTGACAACGCCCATGATTTCACCTCCGTGCATTACGATGATGCGATCCGTCATGGAAAGAAGGTCCTCCAGATCCTCTGAAATAAGGAGCACTGCCTTACCCTTTTCACTCTGCTCTATCAGTAGTCGTTTGACATAATCAGTCGCACCGATATCAAGACCACGCATCGGATAGACGGCGACAATTAGTTTGGGGTCGGAATCTATTTCACGCGCCAGCAACAGCTTCTGGATGTTTCCACCTGACATCATTTTAACTGGGTTAGAAGTACTCGCTAACCTAACGTCAAACTTCTGGATCAGTCGATCGGTATCCTTTCTAACTTTATCCCACTGAATAAAGCCGCCAGGATATTTGCGATAACTATTAAGCGCTATATTTTCATACGCATTCAGGTCCGGTGCAAGCCCGGTTGTCATGCGATCCTCCGGCACATAACTAATACCGAGATCAATTCGCTTTTTACGACCGCATTTTGTGCAGTCCTTTCCGTAAAAGGAAAGGCTTCCTTCCTTGACGGAACGTAGGCCTGCCACTGATTCGGCAAGCTCTTTCTGGCCGTTTCCGTCAACGCCCGCAACCCCAAGAATTTCTCCGCGATATATATCAATTGAAATGCTTTTCAATTTCAGCAAACCACTGTTGCCCAAAGCCGATACCTTGTTTAATGAAAAAATTACTTCTTTTTTCTGGAAGGGTTTCTTTTCCAGCAGATCACTTATATTTCTGCCTACCATCATTTTGGCAAGCTCTTTTTCAGTCGTTTTTTTGGAATCAACAGTACCAATGGATTTACCATCCCGCAGAACAGTGATGCGATCTGTATTTTCCAAAACCTCATTCATTTTATGAGAAATGAGGATCACTGATTTCCCACTTTTGATCATTTTTAAAAGCGTCTCAAACAGTGCATTTGCTTCCTGGGGCGTTAGGACAGCGGTCGGTTCATCGAGTATCAAAATCTTGGCACCAAGCAGGAGCAATTTGATGATTTCCACCCTCTGCTGCTCACCAACCGAGAGTTGCCAAAGTTTTGCCTTTGGATCTATAGTAAGTCCAAAAGCTTCTGATTGCTTAATTATTTGCTGCTCGATCTCCTTGAGGTTATAAATCTGTTTCAAATCCTTGATGCTAAGCATGACGTTTTCCGCTACTGTAAAAGGCTGAACAAGCTTGAAATGCTGGTGCACCATACCAATGCCGTAGTTGACAGCATCCTTTGGCGACGAAAAATCAGTTTTATTACCTTCAATATAGATCTTGCCCCCGTCGGGACGATAGAGACCTGTGAGTACGCTCATCAACGTACTTTTCCCCGCCCCGTTCTCACCCAGCAGAGCGTGGATTTCGCCAGCGTTAACGTCAAACGAAACCTGATCATTGGCTAGGATGCCCGGAAATTCTTTGCTGATTTTACGCATTTCCACCATGGGTGTTTTTACCATTGATCTCTCACCCTTTCAACATTACCACAAACCGGCGAGGGTCTCGCCGGTTTGTGGAACGCCGTCATTTTTCATTTCAATGGGGACATGCCTTAAGGTGTCCCCTGACCTTAATTAATCGATTACGATTTAGGAATTGTTCCCGAGACGCCTTTGACAAACCAATTGATGGAAAGGAGCAGATCATCTTTAGCTATTTCGCCTTCTTTAACCTTCACTGCACCGCTCTGATCTAAGACCGGTCCTGTGAAGGGATCGAATTTACCAGCCACAATATCTTGTTTTTTGGCATTTACGAGGGCTTGGAAATCTTTGTCGACCTTAGCGCTGAACGGAGTTATATCAATAATTCCACCGTCTTTAATTCCGCCAAAGTATTGGGTGGGTTTCCAAGTTTTGCTCTCAACTTGCTTGACAACGTCTACGAAATAGGGACCCCAGTTGGATACATCCCCAACAAGGATAGAATTAGGTGCGAATTTTGACATATCGGAATCATGACCGACGGCTAGTACACCCCGATCCTGTGCTGTCTGAGCAAACGTCGGAGAATCAACATGCATCGCCAGCATATCTGCACCTGCGTCAATCAGACTGTTGGCAGCTGTTTTCTCGGTCGGGGGATCGTTCCAAGAATTTGTCCAAACAACCTTAACTTGGACTTTAGGGTTAACCGACTGAGCGCCAAGAGTTAAAGCGTTGATATTACGGATGACCTCAGGTGTGCCGAACGGCGCTATGAAGCCAATGACATTAGTTTTTGTGTATTTGCCTGCCACCATGCCGGTCAGATAACGGGCTTGATAGTCGCGATTAAAATAGGTTCCTAAATTGTCGGTGGTTTTGTAGCCACTGCAATGCTCAAAGATAACATTTGGGAATTTTTTGGACACGTTAACCATGTAATCCATGTAACCATAGCTGGTGCCAATCACGATATTGTAACCCTTTTGGGCAAAATCCGTAAAAACACGTTCACAATCTGCAGTCTCCGGAACGTTCTCAACAAAAGCTGTTTCAACGTTCTTCATATTTGCTTCGAGGTATTTCCTCCCCTGATCCTGGGCATAAGTATAGCCGAAGTCACCTACTGGCCCAACATAAACAAAAGCAACCTTGATTTTTTCCTTGGCAACGTCAGCCGCGGGTTGAGCTGGTTTAGTTGGTTCTTGCTTAGTACCACAGCCAGAGATGATTAGCAGTAATGATACCAACAAAGCGATTAGAATTGTACTTCTCCGTTTAAACTTCATTCTTCTTTCCTCCTACTTTCTTCTCGTTTATATTGTCACGCTAAGGAAAAGTGTCTTTCCTCAATCGGCATGACCTTCATAACCTTTCCTTCATAAAGAACAGCCAGGTTTAAGAAAAGCTTCCTAGAGATAATCATCTCCAGAAAGCTTCATTGCTATTACTGTACTAACTATATTATATTATATTACCTAAATCTAAAAAATACAATAAATTCTTAGTGTAGCTAAATTCCCCCGTCGCCCAAAGGGGACAAACCCTAGGCCGAACATTAGAATGATCACGTAGTTTCGTAGTCAATAGAGTCTATTAATCCGTTCTCGCTAAACGCATGTAACCGCCCCACACAGGTTGGAGTCCTCTTAATTTACCTTTTAAATATAATTGTCAATCAATAGCCATTAAGCATTCTTACAGTAAATCTTCAATTTCTGCCTAAGGGTTCCATTGAAGCTTTTCTAATTGTTCCATCATAATTTAGAATACTTGAATTTAACTATCACCTTCTCCAACTGTCTAAATTTCCATAGTAAACTCATAGTATGTAATAAGGATACAAAATTTTCTGACTAAAGAAACCCTAAATGAAAATAACTAGACGATAAGCAAAACCTAAAGGGGGTTAACTGTTTGGATAAGATAGCTTCCACCGCCAGCATCTTAGAATTAGGGCCCGAAAATTTAATAATTGCAACGCAGTTGGAACCTGCTACGTATGTCATAACAAGTAAAGTTTATGAACGAGAACACTTTTTCGAAAATCCAAATCCCTCCGTTAATCGAGATCAAATAGATCAATTCATCATATATCCCAGTAGGCTTATCCAAACTGTTGCTGAAATCAGGAATATGTATAAAGGGTGGTCCAAAATTGATTTAGCTCAACCCGCTGAGCTAATTGGCATTCACAATCAAGATCCCTCCATCCTCTATATCCAATTTTCGCTCGATCTGCGTTATTTCATCTATACACGGTGCCTAACAATCAATAGCGAAATGGTAAAGGAAGAATTATTCGGGCGAAAACATAATTTCCGGCTGAGGGCTTTAAGTCATGAAGATGAACAGTATCTCATCTCTAAGCTAAGGTTTATGCCCAAGACAAAAAAAACGTTTAGCTTTTATCCCCTGAAAAAATCTTACAGCTTTACCCATACCAAAAGACATCTTTCTTTGTAAAGGGGTTCAATTGAAGCAACCCCTTCCTGTAGGTTCCCATAATTCCAGCACCAACAACTCCGATTGTGTGAATGTTCATCGTAACAAAATTTCTCCGATATTCAATGTTCCTAAACGGCAGATTTTCCAACAATATAAACTTTCCTCACTTCTTCGTTTCTGAATGCTTTTGTTCGAATAAGGATATTTGTCATATAATTTAAACGAAAAGATTTATCCCGTTGTGTTCTTTAACCTCCATTTCCCCTCTATACACTAGATACATCAAATGTGCAAGTGTCTCAGTCATCGCAAACCGTAGATCAAATTCATTTAGTTCTTGACCAAAAAGTTGCCCACAGATTTCGTACACTGTTAAACTTTTTTGGGTAGACTCTTTGCGAGTAGAGTCTTTGATTAATCTTAGTCGTTCATGATGATGTGCTTCCAACTCGCTTATGCGTAATTCCATGTTACTAAACGGAGCTCCATGTGCTGGCAACACGCTCTTACAGGAAAGGCAGCGATTGGAATTTAGCGATTCTAAGAAGTTAGCTAACGGATCTAGCTCACCATTAGGCCATAAACTTATATTAGGGCTAATAGTTTCCAACAAATGATCCCCCGAAAATAGAAAGCCGTGTTCCTGATTAAAAAAGCACATATGCCCATCCGAATGACCTGGAGTAAATACTGTTGTGTACTGGAAATCGCCAAATTGAACTACTTCCCCTGGCTCAATAATGCTTAATGCCGGATGGGGCTGGGTCGAAAGTACCATTGGTATAATATCTCTAGTTGCTTTAAAGATTAACTCCGGTGGCATCCCGTTTCTATTTAACTGGTTAGTTACCTCAACTGTTATCCACTTGCCAGATCCATTCCAAATCTCGCTCATCGACTTGGAATCTTGAGCGCTTATGTAGACAGGAGCCCCTGAGATTTCTTGGAGCCAGCCTGCTGCAGCAAAATGGTCAGGGTGAGCATGAGTTATGTAGATTCCCTTTATATCCGAACCCTTGATGTCATTGTCCAGCAGAAACTGTAACCAAACCTTCCTGCTTGATTCGGTATTAAGACCAACATCAATTAACCACCAACCGTCCTTGCCTTGAATGGCATAACAATTAATGTGGTTGAGAGCGAACGGCAATGGCAATCTCACAATGTGAATTGCCAATTCTTTATTAATCAACACAATATTCACTCATTTCTTCAGACAGAATTAATCCAAATCGTTAGACTCCCACTTCTTGTAAATGGGAGTGATACACCTTATTCTGCTTCGGTGACGATAGTCTCCAGTACGATAGTCTCCAGTGGAGATTATCGCCGAAGCCGTGATCCCAATAGGAA
>LOEW01000104.1 GCA_001516045.1 Desulfosporosinus sp. BRH_c37 | reverse complement strand
ACTCCTACTCCTACTCCTACTCCTACTCCTACTCCTACTCCTACTCCTACTCCTACTCCTACTCCTACTCCTTCCCAAGTCCAGCTCACAGCGGATCAACAGCATATGCTCGATCTAATCAACCAAGAACGTTCAAAAGTTGGGGTAGCACCACTGAAAATTGATTCTCAACTCCAGAAGATGGCTCAAGTAAAATCAGATGAGATGGTTGCCAAATCCTACTTCAGCCATACTTCTCCTACTTATGGTTCCCCATTTAATATGATGAAAACATTTGGAATTAGTTATACTTCAGCTGGTGAGAATATCGCCGGAAACTCTTCAGTTGATGCAGCACATGCAGCCCTCATGAACAGCCCTGGCCACAAAGAGAACATCCTTAATTCCTCTTTCAATTATGTTGGCATCGGGATTACTGCTAGTCCAACTTATGGAAAAGTGTTTGCTCAGGATTTTATAGGTCGATAGGTACTTTGGCGCCCGAAATAGGGCGCCAATTGTCTCAGTTACCTAATCACAATATCCCTTGTGACGTAATTTTGTGATATGCTCCTGCATAATAACTTCCAAATCTATGCCGTATTGTTCTTCGAGGACAAACATCATAGTGACAGCTGTCTGAGCCACGTCGACCAATTCTCGGGCTACCATTAGCATGGCTTCTTCTTCTTCCAATCGTTGTTGCTCCCCACTAAGCCCCCTAAATTTGCCTATGGCTTGAGCTAACTCCCCAGATTCCTCCATGATCTTCAAGGCTGTACCTTCCAAAGAAGGACTTAAGCGGTTCAAGCGAGGTAGAGTAACAGTTTTGGAAATGTATATTTTTTCGTTGGGCTTTCTATTTGTGGTCATTCTCCACTGCCTCCCACTGTTTATAAATAACACCAAGTATTTAGCTAATATAGCATTTCTGAACTAGGAACGCATTAAACCCTAATTGTAAGAATTAATGACGTGGAGCCCATAACATGATAGAAACACCAACCAGACATACGGCAGCTCCTATCCAATCGTATATATCAGGAATTTTCTTATCAATTCCCCACCCCCACAAAATTGCCAAAAATATAAAAACTCCTCCATAGGCAGCATAAGTTCTGCCAAAGTTTGGGAACTTTTGTAAGGTCGGTATTACGCCATAAAAAACAAGGATTATTCCCCCTAAAATACCATACCAAAATGGACGTGCTTCCCTAAGCCAAAGCCATACTAAGTAGCTTCCTCCTATTTCGGCTAAACCGGCAAGAACAAATAGGAAAGTTGCATTAATCATAAAATGTCTCTCCTTAAAGTTAAGCTAGTGAAATATTTCTATCATATCATATGTATGGCTATATCTCGATCTTTGGCGCGACATTGTTGATTAATTGGTCTCCGACTAAAATTCTCCGCTGGTTGTTTTCCTCTCACCCAGCGATCCCGCACAGTGAACAAAAAAAGCTGCACCCGTGACGAATTTTATCCGGTGCAGCTTTTTAAAATATCCTTGAAAATGTCCAAATCCGTCATGTTCCTAGTGTTGGCTGAGGATAGTTTTTGCTTGATTGCGCTTAGAAATCCATACTCTCTCAACAGTCTTTCTGAAAGTAATTGGAATCTTGGGAAGGAAAATACTTGGCTCATATTGACAAGTAGTTCCCATATGCACTTTATTTCGTCCTTGATGTTTGGCCACGTAAAGAGCATTATCGGCAATTTTTATAAAATCCTCGATCGAATCAAATAACTGGGGAATGGACACGGCAACTCCTAAGCTAATTGTGACACAATGAGCCACTTTTGACTGTTTATGTTTCATAGCTAACTTCTCAATGCATTTTCGCATGGTCTCAGCAACCAATGATGCGCCTTCCTTATCCGTATTGGGCAACAAGGCTATGAATTCCTCACCGCCATAACGGGCTACTAAGTCATTCGGGCGTTTGATGCATGATACTAAAGATTTTGCAACGTGAATTAAACAATCATCCCCTTGAAGGTGACCATAATTATCATTATATAATTTGAAATTGTCTATATCTGCCATGATCACCGATAACGGTTGTTGTTCTCTGATAGCATTCTTCCAATTCGTCTCAATAAACTGATCGAAGGTACGCCGATTAGGTATGCCCGTTAACCCGTCCAGGGATGAGATACTTTCTAAATGACAGTTAACTTCCTTAAGTTCAAGTAGCTCGTTAACTTTTGATTCAAGTAATTCCTCTTGAATCTTCAAAAGCTTTTTTTGTCGATATAGGTCTAAGAAAACCCTTACTTTACTTTTAAGAATAACTGGTTCGATCGGTTTTAATAAATAATCGACTGCTCCCACTTCGTACCCCTTGAAGCCGAACCACTGATCAATGCTCCTAGCAGTAATAAAAATAATTGGGATATCTTCAGTTCGTTCGTTTGCCCTCATGCACTCAACAATTTCATCGACTTCCGGAATTAAAGTATCAAGAAGAACGAGAGCAAAATCATTTCTTCGCAGAAAGTCCAATGCTTCGTTTCTGGACCTCGCCGTAATAGCATTACAGTCAAGGATTTCAAGGAAACCCTTTAATACAAGTAAATTATCCGGTTTATCATCTACAATTAAGATGTTGATCTGTCCATCATTCATCACATTTGTCATCACAATCAACCTCACTTTACATCTAAAGGCAATTCCGATAAGGTCTCTATAAGTGCTCAGTTTCCTTTTCTGAGGCCCTATCACAATTGCCCATACCTCAATTACTAACCTGGTGTCATATTAAGCAGATTACTATGAATTGACTTCTTAGTTCTATATCGGTTTATCTTCCCAAAATCATGAGAAATAATTTTTAAACATTTCTAAACTACAATCCGTCATAACTTTTGTTTACGCAAATTACCATCATACTTAAGAGGAAGGGATATCCAGCAATTTTGTTGGATATCCCTTCCTCCACCTCGACACTAAGTACTACTAAGCATTTGAATTTGATCATTGTACTTCCCCTTATCAATTTCCAGGCTTTTGGGAACTAGAATATAGATAACTTTCTCCCCGAACTGGGTTAATGATCCCTTCCCGTTGACCTTATTGTGGTTATTAAATTGTTCTGCAGTAAAATCGGATTTAAATTGTTTAAAATCAAGCCTCTGTTGATGATTAGATTCCAAAGACAATGTCCCGTTTTGGAAGGTGATAATTGGAGGTAAGACTAGTCTTGTCAGATCAATTCCTTCTGCCAATTGAGTTGCAGCATAAGTACGAACCTCGATTTTTCCGTCTTCGACATCCTTTGGTTCGACGAAAATTCGATAGTTTCCCATGTTAGCAACTAGGTTAAATGCTAATTTATTGGTACCAGCTTTGAAGGTATGACTACTATTTTTATAGAGTCCTGGTTGGTTATCTAAATCTGCTTCAAGGGGGGTATGATTATCTAAATCATTGATAGCGTTTTGTAATATTGTAGCCTTTTCGCTGCTGTTTTCAACTAATTTAATGAAACCTTTGTCCGCCAGCAAATATAATATCGGAACAGACATTATTAAAATCCCCAGATATATACCTGCAATTATCAAACTCCTTTTCCACGTTATTAGAGAGCCAATTTTAGATCTAATTTTTGGAGCAATAACTAATAGGAAAACAACAATAAAAAATAACAGTGCTGGAAGTAGTATTATATTCATTGGCTTACCTCCCTTCGGTTAGAAAGCAAAATGCTAACCCCAAATAGTAAAATTGATATAATAATGACTTTCAGCGCAAACAAAGGTAAAGAAACTTCAAAAGCAATAAACTTTGGAATCAGCTGGGCTAAATTAGTGTAGACTCTAAATAGACCAATAATCAGGGCTATAATAATAGTGCCTAAAACCATATTTATCCGCGCTATCACCCCTAACAAATAACTAATCGCAGAAATTAAGACCATATATAAAATCCCGACTACCATACCCAGGAACAAATCAGATTGAGCTAGGGAAAAACCGTCGAAAACCATTTCTGATCGATCACTCGTGAAGTACATGATTACCCTCAGGAGTACGCCTCCAAGTGATGAAGTAATACCTCCAAAAACACAAGCCGTTAGCAAATAGCCAATGCTTGATAAATTCTCTGTGATCCTGTTGGTCACAAGGATAGTTTCCATGTTCTTATATTGTTTTGTGGTTAGCTGTATCGCTATAAACCATATCCAAGCAAACGAAAAAATCACAACAATATTTGCCGAATAGTGGGTCACCGAAACTGATAATTCATCATTATAGGCCCCCGTACCACCGACTCCGCCCAAGGAGAATAGTAAAGCAATGATCTGCGCCATAATAAGCCAATTGAACAAATTTGAATAGGCCTTAAGCTTATAATAATATTGCTTTAACGAAATTGAAAGAAGGCTAACTTCGTTTAAAGACATCATCAATTCCCCCTTTAGTTGTTGCCGTTAAATAGACACACAGATCGTCCGTTGAAACGGGGAGTACTTCTAGACCACGTTGTCTAATTTGTTCAAATTGTTCTTGAACTAACTTCCTTCTTATGACGACGTATACGCTCCCTTGAGCAAAGTCTTCTTGATAGATGATTTCCTTGCCTGCTACAAAACTTTGCATGGCTTGTGCATTTCCTCTGATGCCTACTGCCAAATCCTTTAATTCCATAACCGAAAGATGTAAGTGCTTTGTTCCGTGGTTGATCAAAAGAATATCTTCTAATATTTCCTCAAGTTCACTTAACAAATGACTGGAGAGGATGATCGTGCGGGGGTATTCAAGATAGTCTTTCAGTAATGCCCTGTAAAAGTCTTTCCTCACCGCAGAATCCATACCGGTTGTTGGCTCATCGAAGATCGTTAGTGGACAACGTGAGGCGATACCTAAAATGCTATTGAAGGTGCTTTTGGAGCCTTTCGATAAATTGCTGTGCGGTTGATTTGGGTTAAATGAATAATAGTCGAACAAACCACTGGCCAGGCTACTATTCCAATTCACATAAAAGGGAGCCACATTTGATAATATATCAACAAGTGTCATCGAATCAGAAAATGCCAGAGTGTCATCGACAAACATTGTATTTGCAGAAACACCCAAGCTATTAAATGGTTCTTTTGAAAAAACCTTGAGTTCTCCACTGGTAGGCTTTAAGTACCCAGCAATCATCTTTAACAACGTTGTTTTTCCTGCACCATTTCTACCGATTAGGCCAGTTATTTTGTTTTCTTCTATTTCTAATGACAAGTGATCTATAGCTTTAATCTTGCCGAAGGATTTGCTCAGATCTTCGCATTGAATCACACTCATAACTGTCCCTCCCCGTTTTCTTTTCTAACCTGTTGAATCATCCTATTAAGTTCACTTTCGCTAACATCTAGACGATTTGCTTCCATCACTAACTCTTTGATCATTTGTCCTAAAATCAGACTTCTGCGCTTAGTCAAAATAAACTGCTTAGCATTCGGGGATACAAACATGCCCAGTCCCCTTTTTTTATAAACAATGGCCTCGTCAGCTAATAGATTCAACCCTTTAGCGGCTGTAGCAGGATTTATCGTAAACATTTCTGCAAGTTGATATTGCGAATAAATACGTTCCTCTTCTCTGATGTTTTCATTAAGTATTTCTCCCTCAAGCCATTCGGCGATCTGCACATAGAGTGGTTTCATACTATCGGTAGTCAGGATCATGATCATCCCCCCCGAAACCTCTTATCATAGTACATTAGTAGTGTAATGCACTATGGTTATCATACACGTAATTCGTCAGATTGTAAACAGTTCTAATATATAGTAGTCAAAGAACTAGGCCGTTTGCATTATTTGCAAACGGCCTAGTTCTGCACTGGGTAATTCTATCTCTATTGGGGGATTATAGTTTCTGCATTTCTAAAAAAACCTTTTCCGGTGTAACCGGCAAATGGTTTATTCTGACCCCCACAGCATTGCAAACAGCATGGACAATGGCCGGAGGCGGTGTATTGGCGACTACTTCCCCGATGGATTTGGCACCAAAAGGACCCGAGGGTTCAAAGCTCTCTTCAAACGCTATACGTACTTTTCCGACATCCTTGCGGCACGGAATTTTATATTGCATAAAAGAATTAGTCGCCATTTTCCCTAATTCAGTATAGTTCACCTCTTCATAGAGGGCCATTCCGATTCCCTGGGCGATCCCACCTTCAGCTTGAATTCTGGCTAAATTAGGATTAATCATGGTTCCACAGTCTACAACCGCAACATAATCGATCAACTCTACTTTTCCGGTTTCTTGATCAACTTCCACCTCAGCGAAGCCGGCTACATACGGTGGGGGTGAGATTTCACTTCCATGCGTTGCAGAGCTAACCAGTTGAAGTTTTCCCGTACCCAGTACAGTTAACTCAGCTAGCTTGGCAAGACTAATCTCTTCTCCACGAAATGTGCGAACCGCCAAACCACCCATTTCGACATCCTGCGTCGAGACCCCTAAAAACTTTGCTCCCTGCTCCAGGATCTTCTGTTTCAGTTCCTCAGCTGCTTTGACGATTGCAGTTCCCGCAACATAAGTTGTACTCGAGGCGTAAGACCCTGGATCATAGGGAGAGGTATCTGTGTCTCCAGCGTTAAAAACAATGTTCTCCATCGGTACGTCTAAAATCTCAGCAGCCATCTGGGTGAGAATGGTATCACAGCCTGTTCCCATATCTGTCGCACCTGCAAGGAGGGTGAAATACCCATCATCGTTTAAGCGAAGTTCAACGGATGCGGTACCGATATTGGCAATCCCTGAGCCCTGCATCGTGATCGCCATTCCCACCGCTCTTACTTTATTATTCCCCATTTTCCGGCAGGGAAATTTGTCCTTCCAGCCGATCAGCTCTTTGCCCTTTTCGATACAGCGGTCTAATGACGAGCTTCCGAGCAGAACCCCTTGACCGGTCAAGAAGGTTTCCCCTTCTTTACTGATATTCTTGAGGCGAACCTCTGTTGGATCCATACCTAATTCAGCTGCTAACTTGTTGACAGTGGATTCCAAAGCAAATGTTCCCTGAGTAGCTCCATACCCTCGAAAAGCGCCTGCGGGCATTTTATTCGTATAAACGGCATTTCCGGTAAAGCGGACTGCTCTCGTTTTATTGTAAAGCGGAAGGGTATAATGGCCTACACAACTTAAGACGGTGGGGGCATGTTCCCCATACGCTCCAGTATCCGATAAAACCTGGATATCAATTGCCCGAATTATCCCTTCCTGATCAGCCCCAATTCTAACCTTTAATCTCATAGCATGCCGACTAGTAGTACAGGTGAAGGTTTCTTTTCTGTCATAGATAATAATTGCCGGTTTTCCCGTCTTCAGAGTCACGATACCCGCGAATACTTCTCCCGAGCCCGTTTGTTTTCCTCCAAAACCACCACCGATTCTCGGCTTTACCACCCTAACTTTACTTGCGGGAAGCAGCAAAGCTCTAGCTAACTGTCTTCTAATATGAAAAGGAACCTGTGTCGAGCTGACCGCCACTAGTCTTCCAGTATGATCTAAATACGTAAAGGCACGATAGGTTTCCATCATCGCGTGAGCCTGGGCTTGTGGATAATAGACATCCTCTACCACTACACTACACCGTTTAAATTCTTCCTCTAAGTCTCCTACCTCTTCTTTATAAGAGGAGGCGATATTTTGTTTCTTCTGCAGCCCTATATCAAAATTGCAGTGCAGATCATCTTCAGGATGTACGACCGAGGCATGTGCCAAGGCTTGCTCAAAATCCAAAACAGGTTCCCAGACCTCATAAGCAACCTTGATTTTCTTCATGGCCAGAAGTGCTGTTTTTTCGTCCACCGCTGCGATAATCGCCACTTCATCTCCAACATAGCGGACTATTTCATCGAGGATCAAACGGTCATAGGGCGAGGGCTCAGGGTAGGATTGCCCTGCTAAGGTAAATCGTTCCTTCGGAACATCCTTATAGGTCAGGATGCATTCCACGCCCTCCAATTTCTCTGCCCTTGAGATGTCAATCGAAATGATCTTAGCAAAAGCATGTGGGCTTCTTAGAATTTTCACCACTAAAGCATTACTCATGGCCAAATCCTCTGTATAAACCGGTTTGCCGGTGGCAATCATTAAACCATCAATTTTAGGAATGCTATGCCCTACACTCTTCATACCTGTGCCACCCCCAGATAGGTCTTAACGGCTCTGAGCTGTCCCATATAACCAGTGCAGCGGCATAAATTACCAGTTAGGTAATGAATTATTTCTTCTTCTGAAGGATTTATTAATTCATTTTTCATTGCTAATACATTCATGATGAAGCCAGGGCTGCAAAAACCGCACTGCTCAGACCCTTCTGCAGTGAGAACTCGTGCAAATTCCTCCGCCTCCCTCGAAACTCCCTCTATGGTTGTGATCTTTTTACCGTGAACCCGCACGGAAAGGACCGTACAAGATAGTATGGACTTACCTTCCAACCAGACTGTGCAAAGTCCACAACAGCTTGTTTCACAGGCCTTCTTAACACTAAGCAAACCATGAGATCTTAAGGTATCCGCTAAAAATTCATCTTTATCTACATCCCAGGTCACCAATTTATCATTAAGCGTTAGTGTGATTTGCATCTTAATACCTCCATTATTGCCCGCTTAACGAGTACCTTACAGAGCGCCTTCCGATATACGGCCGTCCCTCTCATATTGGTTCCAAAGGATAACTCCTCTGCCGTTTTTTGCGCTGCATCCTCAATCTCTGCGGCACTTTGTGTCCCCTTCGCTAGAGCTGCAGAGGCATTAGTGGCGATAGCGGCTCTTCTTGGCCTGGCACCTACGACGATTGTCCATCGCTCGTCAAGCTTGGAGACAGCAACATTTAAGACCGAATAGTCGCTTGCTGAATTTTTCAAATTCAAATAAGTGGCTATGCAGTTGTCAAGCTTTATCCACAATTTAACTAAAATATCTTTTCCCTTTGGCCTCTTTAGGAAATCAACCAGGGGCATTCTGCCACCCTTAAATAACTCGACCTCAGTGTCTAAAACCAACAAAGCCGTGATCAAATCTGAAAATCCGTACTTCGCATAAACAGAAGCACCCACGGTAACGCAGTTTCTAAATTGAACTCCGATAATGTTACGAACTGACTTAGGAAGTACCCCATTAAACGACTCTTTTAAAAGCGGATGAGTTTCAAGCTCTCTTAAAGAAGTCATACTCCCGATTTCGATATAACCGTCAGTTTCATTAATATAGCTAAGCTTAAGGTTTGAAAGGTCAACTGCCGTGCCTATTCTCTTTGAGCCCATTTTTAGGAAAGCGCAACCCCCTAAAATTGTATTATTTCTTTTATCAGTGAGAATCTGATAAGCAGTCTCTAATTCTTCTGGTTGAACTAAATCATTTAATGAAAACACTCAAATCCTCCTTAATGTCAATTTTCTTACACGAGTATACGATACATAAAGAAATCCTGACTAGTAGCTCAAACATAAAACCCAAGCGAACATCTTTCAACTCCAAAAGTGAGAGAAACCTGCCGCCTGGGTTAAGATCCGATGACTACACCATATCATTTTACAAGGAATTCTGATCTTGGTCAACACTTTTCGAACGATCGCTAATGGAATCTCTGGATTGTTCGATAATAAAGTAAGTAACCATCTGTGACCGCTCGTTTAATTAGGTCAGACTCTCTTTGCAAATGTCGATGATAACAACCTCGAGGAGGGGATATTTAATGGATGATATTGAAAGAAACTCAATTATTCCAAGTATTGAGCCCGTCCGCAAAATTCGCGCGAAAATAATTAAGCGTGAACGACGTGAGCTAATGCATCCATATAAAAAGACTCTACGAGGAGAAGCAAAGAAACGGAAAAAGCCAGGTATCAAACAAATAGAATACCTGACTTCTGATACTAGAACCTCTGAAGAGATCGAACAAGATCTTACTAATTACAAATCGGACTTAAAAATTAGGATAACTTTTGACAGAGCACAGATTCTCCACGAAGGGACTTCCCCTGACTGATGAGAGTCACTGTTTTTCAGTTTTTATCAATCTATACAGTATCTCCAAGCCGGTAATTATTTTGTCCAGATCCTCTTGACTGGCATTTATAAGAGTGTCATTTATATATTTAGTTGCAAACTCATTCAAGACATTATTTTTTTGAAAATCAGGCGATAACGACAATCTTACAATTCTGCGATTATCTGCAGGAATCTCTCGGAGGACGACTCCCTTTTCAACCAACCGGTCCACAATCCCTGAAACTGTACTTTTGGACAAACCTAAACATTCGCTCATTTCCTTCAAGGTTAGATAAGGGTTCTTGTGTAGCCCAATAATCAGACCGATTTGAGGACCTGTAAAGCCATACTGCCTAGATTTTTCAAATAGCTGATCTCTGTATATTTTCTGGATGGATTTAAAAAGATATACAACTCTTTCCGAAGGATTACTCCATAAATCCTGCAACTCCGATTTCTGATTCATGTTTTACCTTCTCCCCTACTAGACCTTTTTCCGGCTCTTTGTGCATAGTCGTTTTTTTAGTATGCATCATTAGAACCAAAAATATGGCAATAAATACCGCAAGAACTGTTACTGCAATAGCATAATTCATAGCATCAAGATAGGCCTGAGCATAAATCACTTTTCCGAGAGTCGAATAGGCAGACCCTTGGGAAACCCCTTGAGACAACCCAGCTTTCATATAAACTCCTTGCAAAGCTTTGGCAATATTGGTTGAAGTATGATTAAAGGGCGTTATCTGTTCGCTCAGTCTAGCATAGTTATAACTTGAATGATTGGATATGATGGTGGTCATAAACGTAATTGCAACGGCACCCATGATATTTCGAACTGTGGTTGACAATGCCGTTGCCTTCCCGAATAGATGTCTTGGCACGTCGTTCATCGCAGCCGTATTGACCGGCATCATCGCAAACCCGAGTCCAATACCCCTCAGTGAAGCGATCAAAGTAATGGTTGTGGCTGGCGTATCCATGGTAAATTGAGACATTATATAGGTGGCATAGGCTAGGATTATGAGTCCGGGAACTGTTACGACCTTAGCTCCAAACTTGTCAAAAAGAGCCCCACTTATCGGCATCATTAATCCGGCAGCAATGGCAGATGGAAAAAGTATCAAGCCTGTTTCCATAGCTGTGTATCCTCTTAAATTTTGCAGAAACAGAGGCAATACATATATACCACCCATCATAGCCAGAGTCGTGATCCCAGTAATAAATTGACTTAGGGTAAAATTATATATTTTGAATATCCGTAATTCTAGCAAAGGATCTGGGTGCATCAATTCGTTAACGATAAATATAAGGAGACTAAAACAGCCAAAAGCTAGCAAAAGAGGATATTTTACATTTCCCCAATCAATAGTATTGCCTTCACCGAGGACATATAACAGACTGACGATCCCCGCAATTGAGGAAATTAACCCAATGTAGTCAAAATTCCCTTTAAATGGTTTAAGTTGCGTTTCCTTCAATAATATACCTGCCAAGATTACTCCAAACACTCCAATTGGCACATTAACATAAAAGATAAACCGCCAATCCATATATTGTATAATATATCCCCCTAAAGTTGGTCCAATAGCAGGTGCAGCCATTGCAGCGATCCCCCAAAAGCCCAAGGCCTTACCACGTTCATTAATAGGAAACGTTTGCATAATATAGCCCATTCCGACTGGCATAATGGCACCGCCGCCTACCGCCTGGATAACTCGGAAAACAACCATTGCATCATTACTCCAAGCAAAACCGCACAAGAACGACCCTATAGTGAAAAAGCCCAAGGCAAAGATGAATTGTTTTTTAACTCCAAATGTGTCACTTAAAAACCCTGTCATGGGTACTACTGCACCCATTGTCAGATTGTAGCCGGTTAATATCCACTTTACCGAATCCAAATCTGATCCGAAAACACTCATCATTTTGGGAATCGCGATATTTACGATACTGCTGTCCAGCATGACCATAAACGTCCCTATGACAACAACAAACAATGCCGCCCACTTATACGAACTGTCTCCTTCACTTTCCTGATGACCATGGTCAGTCATACTCATTTCACCTCATCACTTTATGTGAACATTGACAATAGCATTGGTTCCAGGCAGTAAAGTATTATCGCTTTTATCAAATTCGATTTTTACAGGTATTTTTTGAATGACCTTGGTAAAAGTTCCGCTAGTTGATGTAGGGAGTAGGGCGAACGTGGAGTTAGAGGCTTGCCCAACATATTTAACTCGTCCAGAAAACGTCTTATTACCAAATTGATCGATCGTAATATCTACTTTTTGACCCTGTTTTACTTTCGCCAGCTTTGTTTCTTCAATGTTAGCAGTAATATAGAGCTTATTTGGATCAATAATCATCGCAATTGTTTGCCCCGGAGAAATGATCTCACCTACAGTCCCTTGTTTCTTGATAACAATTCCGCTGATCGGTGCCCTGAAAACTGATTGGTCAATGTTGGTTTCCTGAGGATTGCTCACTCCCTGGCGACCAAGAATTTGACCCTCAATCACGGCATCTCCTTCTTCAACATCTACTTCCAATAGCTTTCCAGAAATCTGTGGGCTCACACTTACAAGATCGCCCATAACTTTAGCATCCTCCGTGGAAACGTAATATGAATTTTTATACCAGTAATACACTCCGATACCGACAAACGTAGCGAGCATCACGGTAATAATTATATAAATCAGTTTTTTGCGCTTTTCATTCATAACATTTCACCTGTCCTTACTTTTTAAGGCCAATTTTTGCCAGCATTCCGGGCTTTAATACTGGATCAGGATTATTAAGTATAATTTTCACTAAGACGCTTGTACTGCGGGAGTCTATCACAGGATCAACAACAGCAACTTCCCCCGGAAATTCTTGATCGGGAATTTCTGATATGTTCACGACAACCTGCTGTCCAACTTTTACACTGCCGATAAGTCCAGCAGGAAGAGAAGCATTAATAAATAAGGAGTCAACATTGACGACTGAAAGCAGAGTAGCTCCAACAGAAGCCAATTCCCCAACATTAATATTTTTTGCTCTAACAATTCCAGAAACGGGAGAAACAATCGTTCCATAGGCAAGCTGGGTCTTTGCTAGGTCTAAGGCCGCCTCAGCTTGTTTAACTTGAGCTTGCAAGACATTTAACGTTTCTTTTGTTTCCCCTTTGGTCAATATATCCAGCTGGTCTTGCGCTTGATTATACTGAGCTTGAGCAGCAGACAACTGAGTTTGGGCGATTTCCAATTGAGCTTGCGATATTGCACCGGCAACGTAGAGCTGTTGGTTGCGATCAAAATTATTCTTTGAATTTGTATAACTGGTATTAGTGCTGTCTAAAAGTGCCTGTGCTTGCGCTATCTGTTCCGGTCGCGCTCCAGACTGAGTCTTAGTTAGATTTGCCTGAGCAGTATTCACAGCAGCTTGAGCTTGCGCCACCTGAGCTTCAATATCTTTGGAGTCAAGCGTAATAAGCGTATCCCCTTTTTTCACTACAGAGCCAACATCCACAGAGATATTAGCAATCTTCGCTGGAATTTTAGTCGTGATCTGAGCCCTTTCGTTGGCATCAATGATCCCCGCCATCACAAAGACCGGCTTACTTACTTGTGCATCAGTACTCGCTTGCTTGTCTTTTTGACTTGCAGTACCGCATCCGGTTAGTACTACAACCATTGCTATAATAATACATATTACTCTTTTCATACCAATCCCCTTTCTCTTTGTACAGCAACAGTTCGTATGCGTACTTTATAAGCTTAGTTAAATTTACATCGAGTTAGAAACTATGTCAATAACTAAATTAGGCAGGCTCTTACATTTGTAAGACAATGCGCTGTCCCACGAAGACACCGTCTTCGCACGGATTAGACTTCTTGCAGACACTGTCTTCGCACGAATTAACCAACTTGCAGATGGCGGGATGGGGCCTTCCAAAAAGGTAAGAAAGGATATCCAGCTATTTTAGTGGATATCCTTTCTTAACCTACTGTAACTAAAGAAACCCCAATGATCTTGGAACCAGACAATTATCCATACCATATAATGGTAATGGAAATAAACTTAATATGTCCGATGAAAAAAGAAATTTCTTAATTATAGGAGTGATAATTATGGATGGATGGTCTCGTAGGCATCTTAGGCGGCATAGACGCCGTCATCCCGGTATTATAATCATCATCCCTAATCGTTGGAGACGACGTTGGTGGTAATAATATCAGGCATCTCTTGGCACATTCTGGCATCTGCGCTTTTAAGCGCAGATGCCTAAATAATTTATAACAAACAGCCTGCCAAGAGCTTTTGTATCTTGATATATTTGGCCTCCGCCTCATCCTCATCAACAAACCATTCTGACCCTTGTTCCGGAGACTTACAGTTATAAGTATGAATCAAACCGCCGGCAAGAACTCCTTTACCCCAAGCGACAAAATACTGAGCAGGGGAATTGACGGGATTAACCCCCGAGCCAAAATAAATAGGGGTCCCGTTTATCTCAGTACTTTCAAAGATATTGGCCTTGGTCGTTCCACATGGATTATGCATCGTAGCTTTTCTCCTTCCGTGTTAATCTATCCCGTTCATTCCCTTGTCTACGCAGACAATAATGCTACTATAATCTAAATCGTTTCCGTATGTTAATACTTACATAAATATAACAAATAGTCTATAATTAATGAGTTAAATCGAGATAGAAATTGCAGTGAATCAAGATGGAGACAACTGTATGTAAAAGGGGGATTTCAATTGTTTACTCAGGCTTATACACCTGAACAATCTGCTTACGGCAAACTAGATAATGGTCGAGATGTACTTATTCTTTACGTCAAAGAGTTTATTGAAGAGGTCAGATCAATCAATCAATCCGGTCTCTCAAAATATACTTATCATTGGTTTACAACCGAACATAAGGACGCCTATGTCCTTCAAGTAATCTGGGAAAATGAAGTCCACATTGCTATCCGCTTTAACTCTCAGCACTTTGGCCTTATTGACCAATTACTTCAACCTAAGGACGTAATCCTTACAACAACCCCTATATCTGAGCTAATGGAAAAGGCCCAAAAAAGTGATTATAGCTTTCTTGAATTCAATAATGTGCTCACATTTAGCCAATTATCCTTTGCCGTTCCGAGTTTAGATTATCAAAGTTAATGTAAGAAATCCTTTCCAATTTCCTTGGTCTATCATATAATTGAAAATGAGAATTGGCAACGAGGCCTACCTGATTTTTCAGGTAGGCTATTTTATTTAAAGGTGGTTTTTATATGTTAATTGACACCCTAGCTATCGATTCTTCAGTCCTGCTTAGTGAACTCAAGGATGCTAATCAAGAAATGGGTCAAGTCATCGAATCTATCCGAGAAATCGCCCAGCACACAAACCTTTTGTCGCTCAATTCAGCGATCGAAGCTGCAAGAGCAGGTGAGGCGGGTCGGGGCTTCAGCGTAGTAGCGGATGAGATCAAAAAGCTCGCCACTCGTAGCCTTGCTTCAACTAAAGAAAGCACAATAATCATTGAAAACATCCAGGTCAAAGCAAATGAAGTAATGGCTGTACGAACAGCGGATATAGCTTATGATACAATCGATAAAATTGATCGGAACCTTTTTGAACGCAATTGTGATGCCCAAGCATGGGCTGGTTTTGACAAAGTCAAGAACTGCTTTTCCTCTACAGCTTCCAACCGAATTTCTGTGACGAACGATTTATTAAAAAAACTGGTTGATATCTATGAGGTCTACCTTGACCTATATGTGCTTGATACTGAAGGCACAATCGTCGCTGCCGGTGTTCACCACGAACTCATCGGGCAGAACATGTCAGACAGAATCTGGTTCAAAGATGCTAAATCTTTAAACTCAATATCTGTTAGTGACCTATATTTATCCAAGGTTGGCAATTTGCATACAGTTGCTTACACCTGCCCGATTCTAAGTGATGAAGGTCAGATATTGGGTTATTTTTCAACCAGATTTAACTGGAATTATATTTATGACATCATAGATTCTGCTCGCATCGGTAAGAATGGAGACATTTTCATCATTAATAACGACGGCTACGTCATAGCATGCAGGAGTCGCAAAGGAATTCTACAAGATAGTTTGAAGCACCTTAATGCCGCCCAACATGCGATGAAAGGGGAAACCTACGGATATGTATACGAAAAGGAATTCGCGGTTACTAAAATTTACGGTTATGCCCATACCCGAGGCTATAACGCCTATCAAGGCAAAAATTGGTCTGCCCTAGTAAGTGAGATTCTTTAAATAATTCATATCTTCCTACACATTATCTATACGAAGTTATTTACCAGTCTGTTGGCGTCTTCTGACGCTGGGGTAGCGGGCAAGGTCCGTATGAGGAAGAAATTTGCTACCACTAAATTTCTCCATGAAAGTGTTATTGGCATTTAGCTCGAAATATGTAACTTTTGCCGCAATCTCTTCCGCTTCCAAACGTTTGGGACGAGATAGGAGTACTTGACGAGCTGCTTCACCCGAACTATTGCCTAAACGAACGATAGCCGAGCGCGGAAGGTCAGGATATAAGCCAATTGTTATGGCGGATTCAATCGGCAGATACTGACCGAACGCACCAGCAGCATAAAAATGCTTGATTTCTTCGGCAGCGCAACCAACGTTCTCCATTAATAGATCGGTAGCAGCATTGCACGCCCCTTTGGTAGCCATGAAATTATTAATATCGATCTGCGTTACTACAATGTCTTCTCCTGAGGCGGTCTCTTTGGCGGGAACAACGACATACTCCTCCCGCCCCTTCTCGAAATGGGCATTCCTGTCAATAATGCCGTCAAGGAAAAGTTCTGCCAAGGTGTCCACAATTCCAGAGCCGCAGATGCCTCGTGCAGGCATATCTGCCACTGTAGTATACTCTACCTGGCCCGTTTCCGGATCTATAGAAACGTGATCCACTGCTCCCGGTTCCGCCCGCATACCGAAGGAAGTGACACCGCCTTCCAGAGCCGGTCCAGCAGCTCCGGCACAAGCGACAAGCCAGTCTTCGTTACCCATCACAATCTCTCCATTGGTACCGATATCAACAAATAATGAGACATCAGGCTGCTTGTGCATTCCACTGACTAGAATCCCTCCGATGACGTCTCCCCCAAGGTAACTTCCTATACTCGGCAAACAATAGACCGGGGCTAGGGGATTGATGGCAAGTCCTATCTTTTCGGCAGTAATTAGGCCAGGATTGTTCACGATAGGGGTGTATGGATCACGGCATATCGAAGCTGGTTCTAAACCCAGCAAGAGATGGATCATAGTAGTATTGGCTCCGATGGCTGCAGCGGTAATTTTCTCTGTCCCCATCGACTGTGGGCAAAGGTCCTTAATCAATCGATTTAGAGTATCTAAAACTGCTTTTTGCAGTCGGTCTAGACCGCCAGGTTCCGCGGCATGACGAATTCGGTTCAAAATGTCCTCTCCCAGGATAATTTGATCGTTATAGTCAGCAGCGTGTCTCAGAATCGCACCGTTACACAAGTCGACCAGGTATACGACCACCGTTGTCGTGCCAATGTCAATGGCCAGCCCGAATTGCTTATCCGTAGTATCACCGGCTTCTAGATCAATTAATTTCCAACCGTTACCGATGTCCGCTAGAGTGGCCGTAACTTGCCAATGGGCGCTGCGGCAAATGCTCGGTATCTTGCCCATAAGTGCCAAGGGCACCTTGACAAAATCGTAGCTGCGTTCTAGCATTTGACGCACTTGATCTACATCTGCTCGATTATCCAGTGGACTAGGCGGGGTGAGGGACAGGAATACTTTCTGGGCTAGGGGTTCTAGGTTGTCGAGGGTCGTCTGGATCTGTTCCGTTAAAATAACCGATTTTTTTTTATGGTTCAACATATTACTACCTTCTTTTAGTTTAATTTCTTCAAGCGAATTTTTCTCTGTCCAATGGAGAGTTTTTTATAATGTCCTAATTCCCATATAACTTAACTATACCACTTGAAGTACTCTCTTGAAACTCTTTCTCGCTTAAAGATATTCTCTTGTCTCATTTTTCTTATTGACTTATCACTGTCTTTGGCAACTCATGATCCTGGGGGAGTTCAGTATTCAGCTAAAATTCAAAAGATATTACGATTCCTACCAGTATGAGCTCGGAGGGCGCTAGTGAACTCGTTCAACTAAAGTTGAACATCGAGTCTTCGGTGACGTAAGTCTCCAGTGGAGACTTACGCCGAAGGCGCAGATCCACAGACGAATACTTTCGCGCCGTAGGATGGACTCTACCTCCTTCGCCGCCAAGTGTTCCTATTGGGAAAGGCGGCTTGGCGATACTCTATCCTACGCCGGTGAGTATTCCTATTGGGATCACGGCTTCGGCGATAATCTCCACTGGACTCTACCCCCACCGAAGCAGAATAAGGTGTATCACTCCCACTTGTAGAAGTGGGAGTCTTACGATTTGGATAATTAAAAAAAAGCAAACTCATAGTTGCTTTTCCATTCATATAAATAATATCTAGGTGATAACAATTTCTCAACGAAGAAGTGCTGCCACCTAGATTTTCTATTGAATATAAATTTTTAAAGTATTTAATAGTAAATTCAAACAACTAACTCAATTTCAAATTCACATTTTAGTGAAATCCATCTTATAATAAATGAAGTTTCTTAGCCTCTTCGCGGAGACCGGCTCTAAAATCAGGATGAGCAATACTAATTAGCTCCTGAGTACGCTCTTTCATAGTCTTCCCTCGTAGTTGGGCAACTCCGTATTCAGTTACAACGCAATCAACGTCCTGACGGGGAACTGAAACCGAAGTACCATGATTTAACATCGGAACAATTTTAGAAACCCGCCCTTTCTTAGAGGTATTAGCAGCTGCATGAAGGCAAATGAAGGCTTTTCCTCCTTGCGAAAGCTGTGCTCCCCGGACGAAATCCAACTGACCACCTGTACCGCTGTGTTGCTTCGTACCAATGCTTTCAGAAGCCACCTGACCAGTGAGATCCACTTCAATCGCTTGATTAATGGCGATCAATTTATTATTTTGACCTATAACATATGAATTATTGGTCCAAGTTGTGCTGTGCATCTCCACCGCCGGATTCTCGTGCATCCACTTATAGGTTTCTTCAGATCCTAAAGCAAAACAGGCACATATTTTATGACGACTCAAGGTTTTCTTTTTCCCGTTGAGGACGCCTAATTCCCATAGGTATTTATAGGCATCTCCCAGCATCTCCGTGTGGGCTCCTAAATCATGCTTATTGGCTAGGAGTGTACCAAGTAAATTTGGCATCCCTCCGATACCCAATTGGATTGTAGATCCATCCTCGATCCTTTCTAATAATAAATCAGCAATAGCGACATCCTCTGGAGAGCCCTCTTTGGCGACAGGTATCGTATATAATGGTCGGTTGCTTTCGACAATACAATCGACTTGCGATATGTGTATAAAGTTATCACCAAATACATAAGGCTGATTCTCGTTAACTTCAATGATCACCATTGCATTTTCCTGCTTCGCCACGTCGTGAAAGTACAGGGGCGCAGTTGCAGTACAGAAAAAGCCATTCTTATCCATCGGAGCTGAAGCGGACATTACCTTGGCCTTACCTGGCGCAAGGTCTTTAATCCTGTCAATAAAAACAGCAGCATTACCACTTACATTATCCGGAATATAATCAGCATATCCTTTCCTTACAGCTTCTCTCAAGATCGGAGAAAGAATGAACACAGAACTTGCCCTTAAGTGAGGATAAACTTCGGGTTTTATCCAATCCGTCGATAATGTAGGCCCCAGCCCCAGGACCTCAACATCGTCAAAATCTCCTGCTTCAGCCCGTTTACCGATCGCATTTAGGATACCTATCGGTTCGCTGACGAATTGATTTGACACAATCTTGTCTCCAGATTGAATTAACTTCGCGGCGTCTTCCAGTGACTTATACTTTTCTTTATATTGTTCTAGGAATTTTGAATTCAAGAAAACTCCTCCTTTGATGCATTACAATATTAGTAACTACAACTGTGTATAAGAATATTTTCCGTTAAACTTGTTGTTTAGGCTTCTATAGGAAGCAAGATTTTAGATTTATCACGTGAATTTAGGCTTTAATAGTTGCAATGGTTTCGATACTTTTTCCTTTCATTTCAACAACAAATATTAGGGCCGTAAAACCGGCTATTATTGCTGGTATTGTAAAGAATAAAAGAGTACCGGTAAAACCAAACCCCATTTGTTGTACAGTACCAGCGGCGATAGGACCGAGGAATCCTCCAACGCGGCCAAAGGCCTGAGCCCACGCAACACCTGTATTTCTAAATTCGGTTGGGTACGCTTCAGCAAGGAGTGGTTGTGTACCACTTAAAGCCCAATTCATTACAAAACCTACTACCACGCTAAATAGAACAACTTGCCATTGGCTTGAAGCAAATCCTAGTAAAACAACTCCTACAGCTGTAAATATCCAACCCATAAAAACGTTTTTTCGGCGGCCAATAATATCTGCCACATAACCAGTACACAGCCCACCGATCATTCCAAAAATATTTTGTAA
>LOEW01000103.1 GCA_001516045.1 Desulfosporosinus sp. BRH_c37 | reverse complement strand
CTGTGGCTCCTGTGGCTCCCGTTGCTCCTGTCGCTCCTGTGGCTCCTGTTGCTCCCGTTGCTCCTGTCGCTCCCGTTGCTCCCGTTGCCCCTGTGGCACCAGTTGCTCCTGTCGCTCCTGTTGCTCCTGTTGCTCCCGTTGCTCCTGTCGCTCCTGTGGCTCCTGTGGCTCCCGTTGCTCCTGTCGCTCCTGTGGCTCCTGTTGCTCCCGTTGCTCCTGTCGCTCCCGTTGCTCCCGTTGCCCCTGTGGCACCAGTTGCTCCTGTCGCTCCTGTTGCTCCTGTTGCTCCCGTTGCTCCTGTCGCTCCTGTGGCTCCTGTGGCTCCCGTTGCTCCTGTCGCTCCTGTGGCTCCTGTTGCTCCCGTTGCTCCTGTCGCTCCCGTTGCTCCCGTTGCCCCTGTGGCACCAGTTGCTCCTGTCGCTCCTGTTGCTCCTGTTGCTCCCGTTGCTCCTGTCGCTCCTGTGGCTCCTGTGGCTCCCGTTGCTCCTGTCGCTCCTGTGGCTCCTGTTGCTCCCGTTGCTCCTGTCGCTCCCGTTGCTCCCGTTGCCCCTGTGGCACCAGTTGCTCCTGTCGCTCCTGTTGCTCCTGTGGCTCCCGTTGCTCCTGTCGCTCCTGTTGGACCTGTTGGACCGACAAAACTTGTATACGTTATTGCTAAAATAGGCCTCGTGCCTGGGGCAATTGCTTCTTGGCTTGGAAATCCACAAAGTGCGGGTGTGTTTTCTACTCCTTCTACTGTAAAGCCAAAATTGGAAAAAAACCCATTGACCCACCCTTGTACCAAATCCGTAATGTTAAAATTTACATAACTATTTAGATTAGCATCTACAATATTAACAGTGTCACTAGTAGCCACAATTGGTGGGGCATTATTCCAGGTTACTGTGTTTTGACTGAAATCAGCCAAGTTTCTGTAAATTGTTGCAGGCTGTACTCCACTGACGTCCTTTCTGTCAAGATAAAGGCCCAATGTTGCATTTGTAACAGTGCTTCCAATTGGAATGAATGATACGTCAAATTTTAATAAACTTCGGTAAACATCCCCTGGTCCGACAAACATGCCAATAAATAGTGCAATTGAAGTACCAAAATTCGTATTCGCGTAGAATTGGGAAATATAGCTATCATTGGTCGGTGAAATGATTATTGCTGGCATATACGCTCTCCTCTTCTCTTAATCTTAATTTTAATTATAAATAAATTATTTGTTGATCTATACCTGCCCTTTCTTGTTCTCTTACAAATATTTCCTTTAGTAAAGGCCCTACTTTAAAATATGCTCAGAAGAGAGATTTGCTACAGCATGTATTACTTTACTGACTGGTGTAGAAATTTATACAGGCATTTTTCGTTTCACAAAAGTTATCCCTTCCAACATACATTATTTTAAGGGCTTTTCCATTTGCTGGAATATACAAAGTCCAAACTATATCTACCACTTCACACTTTTTTCCCATCATGAAGCTATGCCCGATACGAAAGGGGCCCTTATTATGGATGAAAAAGCAAATGGCATGTTCACCTCCAGATTTATCCTGCAGTCAGATCCTCGGATAGACGAATTAGTCTTCGCCCTTCCCCAGGACTGGTGGAGTCGACATTACGAATATGCCTGGGCCAGCCAATTTGCGCAATCCCAAGATACGGTTCTTGATGCGGCCTGCGGAATCTTCCACCCCTTCAAGTTCTTTCTCGCAGACAAATGCCAAGAGGTCCACGCCTGTGACCAAGATGAAAAGATTTTGTCACCGTCCCTCATTCTCCAGGAAATTATTACGCACCTAGGTCATGAAGCTGTGCAGAAGGTATCGCCATACTACTTTTCCACAATCCGCTTCACCAAAGCCGACATTGCTAATCTTCCCTATCCGGACGGCAAATTTGATAAAATATTTTGCATCTCTGTCTTGGAGCACCTTGAACCGAAAATTATTCTCGCGGTCCTATCAGAATTCCGGCGCACATTGAAGGATAATGGACTTCTGATCCTAACCGTCGATTACCCAGCCATTCAGCCTGAGGCACTCCGAGACATGGCTGCAAAATCGGAGCTGTCATTTCCTGATACTGCAGACTTAACCCTCCCAAAAAGTGCTATCTTTAGTGATTCGTTCTTGGACGTATACGGTAGCAGGCTGTATTGTTACCGTACTGTGTTGAAGAAACAAGTTAAGTCGATGGACACAAAAAGACACTAAAGTGCAACTCCCAAGGTGAATATTAATTTATATTTCGCCTTGGGAGTTGCACTTTAGGTTTAATACTGTTAATAGTATCAACCCTACTGAGTCATAGCGCTAACTCTTCCTCCCCACTTCCCAATTAAACTTCAAGAACATATCCTGATATTATAGAAACAATTTCTTTGAAGCGGGATTTGTTCATGACTCAAACTGAACGTTCATGATTAGAGCATTGCCGCAAGATGCCTGCCGTATGGGCAAAAGAACAGAGCACAAGGAGGTTACAAATGCCTACAATTATATATCCTCCCTCAATCCCTTGGAGTTGGATGTTTCAACGCCCACAACAGCTACTGGGCCATTTTTCCGTTTCTGGTCAGACGGTTCTGTACGAGGACCTCGGCAACTTTCTCCAACCAGGGATCAGGAGTTTATCCCCAACCCTACTTCTCTGTCAAGGGATCTCCGCCATGACTATTCCCCATCCACGACCACGCATTCTTTGGTTAACCGTTCCCTCGCATATTAATTTAATTCATTCCTATAACCCAGATCTCGTTATTTATGATGCTGTAGATGAACCCAAAGAGGAATTTGCCAGTTGGGCACCCTATTATCCGGCTATCCTGGAAAGGGCAGATCTCATTTTTTGTAGTAGTCAGAGTATTTATGACTATTTTTCTGAACGACATCCTCATGTTTATCTTGTCCCGAACGGTGTGGATTACGTCCATTTTGCGCCCACACCTAAAAAACGTCCAACTGATCTTCCGTCAGGTAAACCCATCATAGGATATAGTGGAGCAATAGCCCCCTGGATCGATTGGGAATTGCTCAAATTAGTGATCGAAGAAAATCCAGAATTAAACTTTGTTTTCGTTGGGGCCTTATTTCAACTCAATATATTCCCTCTTAAACATTCTAGAAATGTCTTCTATTTAGGACTGAAACCCTATAATGAGCTTCCCGCTTATCTTCATCACTTCGATGTTGGGCTTATTCCCTTTCTTCAAACAGCAATGACCAAGGGATGCAACCCCATCAAACTCTATGAATATTATGCAGCGGGAATCAAGGTTCTTGGGACACCGCTTCCTGAACTGCTCACCATTCCTAAAATCAATCTGGAAAGTAACCCTCATTTGTTCTCCCTACGCCTACGTCATTTATTAGAAGGGAAAGATTCCGGTAAAGCGGAACGAATGGCTTATGCCCAAGCTAATGACTGGAGTGAGCGGTCCGCTCGAATGCTTCAACAGATCTTTCTTAAGTCTGATAGAAATAAAGAATAGCGTGTAACACCCTACTCTCCATTCGAATAGTATACGTTGAAAGTCTTGCTCAGTCCTATTCATTTTTCGAATCAAAAAAAGGGGGGAAATACACATGCTATTTGAAACCCATGCTTGGGTGACTCTCGACGATGCCGTCGCCATCTATAATGTTTACAGCGATGTGCTCGTTGCCACCATTCCCGTGGGCATAAATCCACAATTCCCAAAACGCACACCGGATGGCACAAAAGTTTTAGTCCCTAATAAGGGTAGCAACACCGTCTCCGTCATATGCACTTCTGCCAATCATGTCTTAGCGACAATCCCTGTAGGCCTTGCACCTACTTCAGTAGCCATTGATCCGACAAGTACAACAGCCTACGTGACAAACTCTGGAAGTGGAACTGTGTCAGTCATTAGTATTCCGACCCACACCGTTGTAAGCACCATTACCGTCGGCACTGGCCCTGTTGATGTCACTATTGCCCGTGATGGCAGTCGCGTCTACGTTAGCAATGGCGGCAGCAATTCTGTCTCTGTCATTAATCCAGTAACGAATACCGTCATTACTACGATTGCTGTAGGTACTTCACCCAACGGACTGGCCGTCAGCTTGGATAATTCAAAACTGTTTGTTGTCAACAGCGGCAGTAATAACGTCAGTGTTATCAGCACTGCCACCAATACTCTTCTCAGTACCATCTCTGTCTTCACTAATCCGCAAAAAATCGCGGCTAATCCAGTGAATCCAGTCTTTATGTATGTGAGCAACTTCGGGTCAAACAGTGTAAGCGTAATCTCGACAACCGGACTTAACGTTATAACGACAGTTCCTGTTGGCATACATCCTCTTGGTCTGGATGTTACCGGCGACGGAACCCAAGTATGGGTTGCTAACGAAGGGGACAGCTCCATCAGTATCATCAACACAAGCACGAATACTATTGCCGCTGCGCTTCCGACTTCCTTCCCACCTCGAGGCGTCACAGTCGGCAGAGTTGGATCTGCATTATCACCTAGTGACCCCATTGACTTAACAGACCCTTATCAGCTCGAGGAAATAACAGAATCTGTCTGCATCATCGTAGAAAAAGTATATGCTAGTTGTCAACAAAGGGAATGCTTCCCTGCCTTCACTGTCCCCTTGCCTGTAGGTGGTGTACCTCCATTTACCTTTGTCAGCATGACCTTTGCTACGGGTGTGATTGTTCCTGGCAGCGTCGTCATTACACCTATTCCGTCTCGCCCGAATTTCTCAAGAGTTCAGTTCACAATTCAAATCCCCTATACGTTAACCCTACGGGATTCGACCGGAACCTTATTTACTGTCACAGGTAACCTGCCAGATATCAACAAAGATATAGTTATGTACTTCCCACCAACGCGGCCAGAATTCGACTTCAACCTACGCATTGAAACGAGAACAGAAGTCTTAACAAGCCCGCTCTTCACAATTGCCACGATTCAACTCGCTATCGGAAGCTTTGTAATAACAAAGGTCACAGGTTTAGTTCAACTCCTCGTTCCAGCCTTCGGCTTCTGCCCAGAACCTCCATTCTGTGAAGAATTTCCAGAAATTCCCGAAAACCCTTGTCTCAATTTCTTTGACACCACTCTCACTCCATTCCCAAGCGATTTCTTCCCGCCACAGCTGGATAGCTGCCAGTAGCCTTTTTATGTTATTGTTTGTTGGTCACTCTTATGAATTCTTGCCCTTCCAGTCTGAAAGGGCCGCACATAACGGCCCTTTCTATTAACACGTGATTGATCACTTATGTTCAATGAAAAATAAAGGAAGTGATCTTATTGGCTTTCCTCAGTAGAACAACAATGACTCCTCTTCTCCTAACCTATGAAAATAAATCCATGTACCTGCACGCTGATCCTCAGGGATATGCTCTTTTTGATGTAGAGAGCTCGGAACCCTTCTTTCGGGTCCAGGAACCGCTGCTTCTAGTTCATGGAATCATGACCGATGCCAACACCATTCATATCGTCGTCCTTAAAACAAGTGGTGATCTTTGTTACACTCTTATTAGTGGATCTTCAACACCCCAGACAACGCTCATTGCCAAACTAGACATACGTTCCACAAGATACCGTCGCCTCTTTCTCTTTCCCCAAGGTAAGATAATACATATCTTTTACGCCTCTACGCATAAAGCCATTCCTAATGTCTGGCATATCGAACATCGCCTTTGGAATGGTGTCTCTTGGCATAGTACTCGCATGGGAGAAGTTGTTCACCCACGGGAACCACTTTATCACGTCAACCTAGATAGTCAGGGAAACCTCCATTTCTTAACTATCACCTTTCAGGGACGACATTCTCTCTTGTTTACGAACCGCTTCAATGGATCGTTTAACATATGGGGCTCTCCAACTGAAACAATGAAAATCTCGGGTGAAGTTGTAGATATGGCCGCTCTGATGACTTCTGATAATGTTCATCATCTCTATTGGGTCATTAAAACTCCCAATGGGCAATTTGAACTTCGCACTGCGCAACAGATCGACGCTCATGAACTTTCTAGTTCCTGGAATCCATCACACGCCCCTATTAAAACCTTCAACTCTCCTTGGAAAAGTATAGGAGCTTTAGAAATCAACGGTATTCTTTGGCTACTAGCTCGTACAGCAGAAGAAGTCCTCATGCAAAATGATGGTAAAGGGTGGCGATTGATCTCCTCACATCCCGCCCTCCATCAGCCCTTACAATGGGTGCATAAAGGTAGGAGAAATTTTCATCAAACTAACTGGTTAGAAGATCAATTTGAGAGGCGTACTCCGTCTTATCATCACGAATTAGGCTTCACTCTTAATAAACAGACCACTCCTTGGCCTGAACCCTTCCAGTCCATTCCTACCCAAACAATTCCCCCAACTCCTCCTGTACCAGCCTTCTATCCCGAACTATCACTAAATAGTAATCCACCCCCACCAATCGTAGTGAATATTAGCCCAACCAGCCCAGCGAATATTCCATTTCCAATTTCCATGGAAAACTCAACTCCCCAATCAACGATTGAAAAACTCGAGGTATCCGACGTACCCAATGTATCTGATGTATTCGAGAACCCGACTGAGGAAGTCCTTCAGCCCCAACCCTTGAAGGAAACTTCTGTACCCGAGCGTTTAGTCACAACCGTTACCCATCTCGAGGAAGAAAACGCCGAACTTCAACGTCTCGTCTCAACAGTTTCCCATCTCGAAAAAGAAAACGCCGAACTCCAACGTCTCGTCTCAACAGTTTC
>LOEW01000102.1 GCA_001516045.1 Desulfosporosinus sp. BRH_c37 | reverse complement strand
GTTCCTTCGCCACGAAGTATCATTTTGGGTGTGTGGCTCGGCAATACTCTCCACTGGAGAGTATCGTGCATATCGTCTTGGCGGCGCTACTAATCTCGAACACGATAGTCTCCGGTGACATAAGTCTCCAGTACGATAGTCTCCAGTGGAGAGTATCGCCGAAGCCGTGATCCAGAAAGGAATACTTATCGGCGTAGGATAGTTCTAGTCATGGCCAGCGCTTAATAGAATGCTAATACGTGCGAAGACAGTGTCTTCGCGGGCGCTAGCCAAGATTCTTAATAACTCGACCATCGAGACTAACGCCATTTCTTTTCTTCCTCGTTTGTCTTTGAAAGATGCTGACCCCGCAATGGATTATTTATATGCCAAGTCTTATTCTCCTCTAGATACATCGAATTTATTCCTTCGATTTGCCGAACATTATCCGAACAGTCCGCGTAAATTACGCCCACTGCTTCACAGAATTCACAATAAAGTTCGATACGATCTGGTAACAACTCGAAGGATAACTGATGGTTTCCACAAGCACATCCTAAATCTCCTTGCTTGGCCAAACGATGAAGATAATCTAAAATCCTTAGCATCACCTCAGGGTTTTCGAAATCTTCCTCATAACCCAGTTCCAATGCCAATTCTCCAATGGATTTTTCACGCTCATGACAGGCCTGGGTAACTTTCTGCTTAGGCCCAATATATCCGACAGAAGCTTCCACGGCAGGACAAGTAAGTGGCAACGTATCCTTCCCCCATATGGCATGCCGGTTTAATCGTAAATAATGGGTCTCCCCACAGTAAGCACAAGCATAGGTAACGTTGAACTGCTGAAGGTTACTGCTGGTTACGGACATAAGCTGAAGACCGCAACCACAGAGCAAGTTCTTACGACCTCGTCGAGAAAAGGCAAATAAAGAGAGGGCATGGAATTCTAGCTCTCCGCATTGGGAACATTGAATAGCGATCGTCGTATTTGTTGTTAGAATCATAATTCCCACCTCTTCCTACAACATATACTTCGTCATGCAAGAGGATTTTCCTGCCTTTAGACTAACAAAAAAGTATACTTTGTAGGTCAGTAAGAACCTGTGTTAATACTATGTCCCCATTAATATCTCTCTCACTCGTTCTCTTAGCTCAAACAAATCAAAGGGCTTACCCATATAATAGAGAATACCTAGGTCTTTTGCTTGCTCCATATTCTGAGTATCCCCATAGGCCGTCATCATTATCACACCCACTTGACGGTCCAGGGCACGAATTTGTCCTAAGGTTTCTAGACCGTTCATTCCGGGCATTTTCATGTCCATTAATATGAGATCTGGCTTAAAGTCAATAAGTAACTGAAGTGCTTCTGCTCCATTCGCTGCCATTTCGACTTCATGTTGATCCTCCCGGAAGGTCTCAAAGAGCAGGCGCCGCACACCAAATTGGTCATCTACGACAAGAATTTTACCCACTTCCTACATCCCTTTCCCTCATGTTTAACTTATTCAAGGGAATATTCTTTATAAAATGGTAAAACTCCTTCTTCCATAACCCGTTCTGAGAACATTTGTCCATCTTGTCTATATCTCCTAGGGATTCGAGGGTTTGCCACAGTCCGACGCAAAGGGATTTCAACTTCATCCCCCAGTGAGCATTCCTGCATGCCCACATCAAGCACAGTTAGCTGCATACCTATTTTACCAGCAATGCGCACCGTCTTCCCTTTTAGTTCCACTCTTTCTAACCCGAGGAAAATACCAAATAATGCTACAAAGTTTTTGATCACGAGCCTTAGAAAATCGGCCCAGCCCTGGGGGGTGAAATGTGGACCTGTGCCAAATCCATCCGCATACCCCACTGGAATCACTGCAAGCTGAGTCTCAGCCTTCGTTCGATAGATACTTTGATACCCTACGTAGGTCCCTTTGGGAACTTTTCGTAGATGAACAATCCGACTTTTAGCAATCCAAGGGTCGCTTAACTTTAATTTTCCTTTAAATCCTTGTCCCGGATAATGCCCGATCAGCAATGTCCCGATTCGCACAAAGTCATGGTGCCACTCGGAGTAATCGAGAAAAGCCGCGCTGTTGCAGACATGTTTCCATGTTGGATTAATTCCTAGTTCTCCCAGACGAGCTGTAAAGGACGTGAACCGTTGATATTGATCTAATGTATAGGCCCTATCCTTACGGGCTGCACGTGCAAAATGAGTATATACTCCTGTAACCTGAAGATGGGGGGATTGATCTAGAACATGGGAAAGCGCTTCCAGTTCGGAAAAGCGAAACCCCGTTCTCCCCATGCCGGTCTCTACCTTGAGATGGACCTGGACTAACGTTGACTGTTCTGATCCCATAACTGAACAGACCTTATTCAACTCCGCAATCGAGGATAATTCAGAGAGTGTTAACTGTAACTGAGCCGCAATTGCCCGGGGCCATTCTTCCTCCGTGGTTGGCCCCAACACTAGAATTAGCCCTACTATTCCATGCTCACGCAAGATTAGCCCTTCTTCAACTCTCGTAACCGCAAACGCTTCACATCCAGCGCGCGCCAAGGAGCGAGCAACTTCCACTGCGCCTAAGCCATAAGCATCTGCTTTCACGACTGCCATACACCTTGTTTCAGGATGGAGGAGCTTAACAATTTCTTGATAATTTTTAACTACCGCATCAAGGTCAACTTCAATCCAGGTTTCAGCCATGGTATTATCTCCTCCGCGCTCGCCGCAGCTTACCGATTATTCCCTTTAAAACGTCCGAATAGATCGGCTCCAAGTGTTTCCAGAGAAAATAAATCACCGGACGATACACTAAGTCCCATTCTCCAATGAATTCCGTATACTTCCCGTTAAACCCCTTCTTAAAGCGATAAAGCCCGTAAAGCGGGTTATCTTCCGTCAAATGCCCAGGAACCCCTCTGAAATCATAGAGAGTGCAACCCAGCGACTTTGCCCAACGAATCATCTCCCACTGGATCAAGTAGTTAGGCATAACATTTCGATGTTCATTTGACGAGGCTCCATAGATATACCATGCTTTATCTCCAATTACAAAGGCCAAAGTACCTGAGATAACTTTGCCTTCATACTCAGCAATAAATAATTCTCCTAAACCTACCGGAACCAAGGAATCATAAAGATCCTCAAAGTAAGAATAGGCCCGCACCAAGAAGCGATCACGCTCGGTCGTTTCCTTTAATACGCGATAAAACTCTGGTAAATCTCCTCGCGTTCCTAGTCGGATCTGAACCCCTTTCTTCTCTGCAAGTCGAATATTATACCGTGTTTTTTGCTGCATGTTAGCGAGTAGAGTTTTTTCATCCGGAGAAATATCTAAACGAAACACGTATTTTGGTTGAACCCCTTCAAATCCTTTGCCACTCTCGGCAGAGCTGAATTTTCTGGAGATCAAATACTGTTCCAGTTCTTTATCTGAAGACGGTACATCAGGGTCTATCTTAAGAAAAATTGCCCTACGGGCTCTTGCTAACTTACGAATCTCCAGCAGTACCAGATCTAATAGCTTGACATTCTCCCAGTCCACCACTGGTCCGCGAGAAACATAAAAAATAGGAATACCCAGTACCGGGATTTTACGTTCCAGAATAGACGCTACAGCTACAATCTCTTTATTCTCTTCAATAACCAACCTCCAGGGTATCCATCCTGTCCGGCTCTTAATCTCTCCCCACTCCCAAGACTGGAGCACATGTCCTTTTGGAGCCTTGGCCAAAAAAGCATTAAAGCGTGTATGTTCACTTTTATCGATCCACCTTGCAACATAGGCCACCAGTTCAATCCCCTTCCTCTTGCCATTCTTTCCAAGGTTTTGATCCTCTAATCAGTAGGACTTGTGTGACACAGCGCTCAGTCATACGACGGTCCCTTCCCGCCATCCTTGGCTCCAGGGACACTCGTCCATCCATGGACAGCGCTCTAATTCAGTATCGGGACATGCCGTGTAAGCTTCTGACTCTGGGGAACGGAGTTCATCCTTCGGCGATAGTATTCTTTTATAGAACCCGCCTACGGCGATAATCTATCCTACGCCGGTATGTATTCCTTTAGGGATCACGGCTTCGGCGATACTCTCCACCGGAGACTATCGTGCCAAATGCGCCAATCCACACTGCAGGAGTAAGCGTAATGAGTAGCAGTGTGGCGATAAGCTCGTCCGCTTATCGTCTTGGCGCAGCGGCGGCAGCTCACATCCCTGTTCACTGCCCCGTATTTGGGGTCGCTTACACGGAAGTTTGCTAGACTGCTTACGTAAAGACGTCGCGCTCGTGTCACACTGCGTCCGGGCTTAGAACGCGGAACAATTAATCGCTTTATGTAAACAAGGGGACAGGTTCATTGTTGGGTAACCATTTCATGAAACGCTGTACCTGTCTCTTGTTTGTTTTACACAGGAAGAGTTCGTGCTTATACCCTTAATCCAGGTTTAGCAGAACTCTTCTGTCGAGGAACGAGGTTCGACCTTAAGGGGGAAGCAAGGGGACTGTTCCGTTGCTTCCCAGGCGAAGGAAACTCAGGAACCGTCCCCTTGTTTCCTCGGACAAGACGGTGCACATAAAATGTGCCGTCTCCCAGAAAACCATCGTCTCCAAACACGAATACTCAACTATCTCCAAAGCAGGTCTACTCGACCCCAGGAACCACTTAGCTCTTTCAGATCCCAGGACGCAGCGTCACACTGGACCGACGTTATTTATGTAAGCAACAACAAATGTAAGGAAGGAAGGAAGAAAGAAAGCACAGGAACCGCCCCCTTGCTTCCTCTAAGCAAAAATTGTAAAATCCGTAAATGACCCCAAAGACAAGACGGTGCACATAGAATGTGCCGTCTCCCCAAACCCTCGTCAACAAACAAGCATTCTAAACTATCTCCAAAGTAGGTCTATCGTTCTATCGTTCTATCGTTCTATCGTTCTATCGTTCTCCCGTTCCACGTTCCACGTTCCCAAGCTCGGGACGCAGTGTGACACGAGCGCGAGGTCTTTACGTAAGCAGAATTAGCAAACTTCCGTGTAAGCGACCCCAAATACGGGGCTGAGCACAGGACGTGCGAAGCCACCAACTGAGCCAAGGATGGCGAATTTGGTGGGAACCCCGCCCCCCTTTATGAGCTTACACGGTTAGTTTGCTCTGCGTCGTATGACTGAGCGCTGTGTCACACAAGTCCCCCTAGTCCCTGAGAGCCGCTCGAATAAATTCTCTGAAGAGCGGATGTGCACGGTTCGGGCGAGATTTAAATTCCGGATGGAACTGGGAGGCCACAAACCATGGATGATCTGGATATTCAGTGATCTCAACTAGACGACCATCCAGCGATGTCCCAGAGAACTTCAACCCAGCCTCCTCGAGCTCAGAGCGAAACTGGTTATTGACCTCATAGCGATGGCGGTGGCGCTCATAGACAACTTGGTCTTGATACGCTTCATGTGCAATGCTACCTTCAACTAGCTTCGCAGGCGAAATACCTAAGCGCATAGTACCTCCCTTTTCTTCAATATCCTTTTGCTCTGGGAGGATGTCTATGACTGGATATGGTGTGTCTGCATCAAATTCCGTACTGTTAGCCCGTTCCATGCCACAGACATTGCGGGCAAATTCTATGATAGCAGTTTGCATCCCAAGGCAAATCCCTAAGAAAGGAATTTTTTGTTCTCTAGCATAACGAATTGCTTCAATCTTGCCCTCAATCCCTCGGTTGCCAAACCCTCCTGGAACAAGGATTCCATCAACGCCTATTAGGAACTTTTCAACGCCTTCTTCTTCAATGTACTCTGAATTCACCCAACGCACGTTCACTTTTGCCCCGTGTTCGGTCCCTGCAGACCGCAAAGCCTCTGCAACACTCAAGTAGGCATCCGGGAGAACTACATATTTACCAACAATCGCAATTTCGGTCTCCCGAGTAGGGGATTTAATTCTCTCCACCATAGCTTTCCACTTGGTCATATCAGCCGGTGGGGCCTCTAAGCCTGAAAGTCGCAGAACAATATCATCAAGCCCTTCTTCTTGGAGCTTTAAAGGCACTTCATAAATAGTTGGCGCATCCAAAGCCTGAATGACTCCTTCCAAGTCTACGTCACAGAGCAGAGCCAATTTCTCCTTCATGTCCTGGGAAAGTGCTTTCTCTGAGCGACAAACAATAATATTTGGCTGAATACCGATTCCCCGTAATTCTTTGACAGAGTGCTGAGTCGGCTTCGTTTTCAATTCCCCCGACATAGGCAAATAGGGAACTAGCGTAACATGTATGTAGATGACATTCTCTCGCCCAATATCATTTTTCATCTGACGAATTGCTTCTAGAAACGGAAGGGATTCAATATCTCCGACGGTTCCGCCGATCTCTGTTATCACGAAATCAGGGTGACTCTCCCGCCCCACGCGATAAATCCGTTCTTTGATTTCATTGGTAATATGTGGAATGACTTGAACAGTCCCTCCTAGATAATCCCCTTTACGTTCTTTGCGGAGTACTGACCAGTATACTGTACCTGTCGTTACATTACTGTATTTCGAAACCGGCACATCAATAAAGCGCTCATAGTGGCCTAAATCGAGGTCTGTCTCTGCCCCGTCATCTGTAACGAACACTTCACCGTGTTGATACGGACTCATAGTTCCGGGGTCAATATTAATATAGGGATCGAATTTTTGTATTGCCACTTTTAGACCCCTATTTTTAAGAAGACAACCCAAGGATGCTGCCGTGATTCCCTTTCCAAGAGAAGACACAACGCCACCAGTTACGAAAATAAATTTTGTCATGCGCTTTACCATTTCCTTTCAGACCTTAAAATACCAAAATTCCGCTGTTTCTTAAACAGTAGGCATGTTTTCTGAAATATCTTCTGCAACAAAACACATAAATAAGCTAGTCCGAGAGCCGCACTAGCTTATTTTTTCCGTCAGAAGAACTATGTTTTGTGTATAGGCACCATTTATCCCAGTCCCACTGTTCTATTTTAGCTACCCTTGTAAAGGATGTCAAGATAAAAGGGCAACCTTTACAAGAGTATAGTACTTTATAATTTCAAGTCAGCATCCTTTTTCCCCAATGCAATTACTACCATTTTTCTCCGCGCCTACCCTCATCCGTCTCATCAAAAACTTCATCTGTTTCTAAAGCATCTTCATCCAAAGCATCTTCATCTAATTCTTCCGGATCTGACTTATCTTCCTCATCAGTTGATGCTTTGTTCATTAAGGCCATTGGAGCTAGCTTCCTTGAAGTTTTCGCGGGCTCCCATACCTTCAGACCCCATTCTCCTCGCCCGAGAAACGAAAATCTAGTGTCAAGGTTGATCTGGGTGAGTGCCGCCGCAATCCGAATGGCCTCCTGAGAAATACCTAAGCGCCTTAGTACTTCTTCGATTAAGTTATGATAATGCATGGGGTTACCATGAGCTTTCAGAACCTCATAAGCTATATCTGCTTCTGTTGGTTTTTCTTTTCTTGTTAAAGAGTGGGTCACAACCTCCACCGCCCTTCGTCGTTTTGAATATCAATATATTCGGCCCACCCCTAAATATTTCCTGCTTGTCGATTCTTTAAACATAAATTTAATTTTGAGTGCCTACATTCTTTCTGGAGCTGAAACACCGAGAATTCTCAAGACATTGGCAATAATTTGTTTCACTGCCTCGACTAAGCTCAAACGAGCCCTGCGCAGACCCACATCGTCAACGAGCACGCGTTGGCTGTTATAAAAAGTATGGAAGAGACCGGCCAAATCGAGTACATAGCGGGCTAAGCGATGGGGTTCCATGAGACGCGCAGCAGTAATAACCTCGCTCGGTAAGTCAGCCATCTTCTTGAGCAGATCCCGTTCTTCTATACTATCCAGGCGTTTTAAGTCCTCTTCACTTGGAGAGTTTCCATCGTCTCCGAGTTCCTCGGCTTGCCGCAAAATACTGCACATTCGAGCATGCGCATATTGTATATAGTAAACAGGGTTATCTGAGGACTGCGCTTTTGCCAAATCAAGATCAAAGTCAACTGTAGAATCAGGATCTCGCAAATTAAAGAAGAAGCGCGCTGCATCTTTGCCAACCTCGTCCATCAGCTCGCGTAACGTGATGTACTGACCAGAACGTTTGGACATTTTCACCACTTCACCGTTTTGTATGAGCCGCACGAGTTGCATTAGAATTACTTGAAGATTATCTTGGTCATACCCGAAAGCAGACATCGCTCCTTTTAACCTAGCCACATGTCCATGATGATCGGCACCCCAAATATTAATAACCCTAGTAAATCCACGTTCAAATTTATTGCGATGGTAGGCAATATCTGCAGCAAAATAGGTCGGCGTTCCATTGCTTCTAATCACCACTTCATCTTTCTCATCTCCAAACAAAGTGGATTTAAGCCAAAGTGCACCTTCCTTTTCGTAAATGTACCCTTTATTTTCGAGTTCTTCCAAAGTTGACCGTACGGCGCCCGAATCATGCAGGGATTGTTCGTTAAACCAAACATCATATTGGACTCCAAAATCCTGAAGGGTTTCCCTGATGTCCTGCATTTTTTCGTCCAAAGCATACCGCACCAAAAACTCGCGTCGAAGTCCCGGTTCAACTGAAAGGTACTTATCTCCTACTTTGGCAATAAGTCCTTTCACTGTTTCAATCAAATCCTCGCCATGATAGCCCCCTTCTGGGAATGGAGAATCCTGACCTAGTCGTTGAAGATACCTTGATTCCAGTGACAAGGCAAAATTATGAATTTGATTCCCTGTATCATTAATATAAAATTCGCGCGAAACTTCATACCCTGCCATAGAGAGTAGCGAAGCTAGGCTGTCACCCAGTGCCGCACCTCGGGCATTGCCCATGTGTAGAAGACCAGTGGGGTTTGCGCTCACGAACTCGACCTGAATCTTTTGACCCTTTCCGATATCAACCTGACCATAGCGGTCTCCGGCTATAATCACTTCATTAATGACATCCGTAAGCCATAGCGGATTTAAGCGGAAATTAATAAAACCAGCCCCAGCAATATTAGAGGATTCTATCCATGTCCCTGTCGTATCCAGGTGTTTAATTATTGTGGTGGCTATATCCCGAGGGGACCGTTTCGCTTGTTTGGCTAATACCATTGCCAAATTTGTCGCCAAATCTCCGTGTTGCCTTTCACGCGGTTCTTCCAAAACATAATTCGGCAATTCTATAAAATTTAACTCTCCGACCGCTTTCGCAGCATATGCGGCCTCTTCCAACCGATTAGTTACTCGTTTTTTTATATTCTCATAGAGACTCATTGGGGGTCCTCCTTTATGTTTAACAACAGAACATTATTACTGACCAAATTATCATCGACAAAAAGATCATATTCTAGACTAATACGTCCCCCCTGGACTGTCAAGTCACATTCTACTAGATGGGGCATAACGCTAAGCCATATCTTTCCAAAACAAGTGGAGTAAATACTTCGGTTGAGCACGCCTTTATTAAATTCTTGCCTATTATCGACTGCGCCCTTACGATTTAACCCAACCACCCCATCTTTAACACTTATAAACGTGGTGACCCCTTCAAGGCCTGAACTTTCGCTATCGCACTCTTTATAGAGCACATAGAAAACACCGTTTCGTTCATAATACGTTCCCAGAGTAATTAATTCCTGCTCATCTTCATGCCCTTCTGTATACTTCTGTTTTCCGTAAATATGGATGGTAACTTTTCTTTGCACTGGTTTCAGGCTCCTTTCGGGAGTCAGTGTCTTAGCGCGTTCGCACATCCTACGCCGATGTGTATTCCTTTAGGTATCACGGCTTCGGCGATACTCTCCACTGGAGACTATCGTGATCCATCGCTATTCGCTTGTCGCTAAGGCTAAAACTCAAAACCTCTGGGCCGTTCTGCAAGTGAACCGTTGAGTTTCTTAACGCCTTATCGCCTGCGCTCATTGACGCGATTCCTCTCTCCGTGCTCTCTAAGCTAAGAAACTTCCTCTGGCTTGAGTCGACGGGGATAGTACGCCGGGGATTCCGTGGCGCTGTTTGCGTTCATTGGACGCAAATTCGCTTGGTAGGGCTCACTGGGAAGTGACGGTTCCCTTGCATATGATTTGGGTCCCACGGGGGTTTGGAACGATCGAGGAATACCGTGGCGCTGTTCGCGTTCATGAACGCGAATTCGCTTGGTGTGCTCTCTAAGCTAGAAATATGAATCCTTCTTTTTCTTTAACCTTGTAGCAAAACCGATGTATAAAAATAATTGCAAAGAAACCTTTAAGCGGGAGGAGCTTAACGAGATCATTAGGGACAGAATTGAGACGCGATATTTCTGAGGTAACACGGGTATTTCTGGGTAGTATTGCCTAGCCGCTTCGCGAAAAGACAAAATTGTAGATGTGGGTCATTGAAGACTAGGAACAATTTATAGGATATATATATATTATGTGCCTATTCTCGTTAACTTAGAAAAACTCCTTTTTTTATACCAATCAAAAGGTTTAAGTTTTGGTCTGCCTTTCTCGCCATTACAACGCCTAGTCATCCTGCAAGAAGGCTAATACGTGCGAAGACAGTGTCTTCGGGTGACACTACTAACCTCGAACACGATAGTCTCCAGTACGATAGTCTCCAGTGACGTAAGTCTCCAGTGGAGACTTACGCCGAAGGCGCTGAGCCACTGACGAATACTTCCGCGCCGTAGGATGAGTATCGCCGAAGCCGTGATCCCTAAAGGAATACATTCCGGCGTAGGATAGAGTATCGCCGAAAGCGCACGGCCCTTAACGAATACTATAGCGCTGAGGATGATTATCGCCGTAGCCGCTATCCCCAAAGGAATACCTACCGGCGTAGGATAGTTCGAGTCTTCCAACGCATATAATATGACAAGAGCGAGAGGAAAAGATTATCCTCTCGCTTATTCTTAAGCTCTTAAATTACTGGAGAAATTCACCGCGTGGAGTCTTAAGGATTCTTTGGATTTTCTCTTCAGAACCAGTTGAAGCATTTAGGTATAAGAGATATTCCTCTCCCTGATACAGACCGCGGAATTCATAACAATATACTTCTTGATTTCCGCTTTTAACGATAACCGACAAGCGACTCTCTGATACCTGGAAATCAGGACGCAATTTCCGAACCGCTAGATCCTTCGATATTTTAGCAGGGAAGGTTCTTGAATGATGATATGCGTAATATGGTACTGCATCAAATCCTACGAGCTGACCGTTATCCAGAGCGATCATCAGCCTTACTTTATCTGGGTAAATCCTTACCCCATCTTTTTCTGCAACAAAATCAAATTGAAAATATGCTCCAAAGTCCTCACTCGAAGTTAGCACCATTTGCCAGCCTAATGATTGCATTATCATCTTGGCTTTACTAATTGCTTCTTCCTGACTCAATGTCCGGGGATCAATAGAACGCTGATCTCGATAAAATGTTACAACCCCACCCTGATGGCTAACTTCTAGATAAGCTTCTTTATATTTCCAAATATATCCACCCATCGGACCTTGTGAATCCCCCGAGGATTCTGGAGTAGCATTGCTATAGCCCGCTTTGCTTAAAAAATCCCGCGCTGTAACTTGTGCTTGATCCTTGGTTACATTGCCATTTGGAAGCCCTAGTGGCTTTGGCACAACGCGTGTAGCATATTCTCCCGTATACGAAAATGGAGGAAGTTTCTGGAGACTAACATCCAACTGGTCAAGACCAGATCTTACCGATTTTGATGGGGCTTCTGACCCATCCGCGGCTGCTTCTGCAATTTGAGTGCCGCCAAACCCTAGTCGTTGCCTTATTGTCGGAGAAGGATCTGTCCAAACTAAATCTTCCGTGTCCATTCGAACTAACAGATCTTGGACTTTCTGATTGACTGGCCTGAGCCTCTCATGCATGTCTCGTAATGTCTTTTCCTCTTCCGCAGAAACCTTTCCACCACCGGCGATTCGTTGTGTCAATGTCCTAGAAAAATCACCAGCTTGAGCCAAAAACTGACCTATATAACTTAATCCAGTCTGCTCAGCAGGAATTTGGGCAAAATCCTTCAGAGCTGCTTCACTTTTACTTGAGACTTGGCTTAAGTAGAGAACCTTTTGGGTGGGATTACTGGCTACGTTTCCTTTGGCCATATCTGTCTCCAACTGATCAAGATGACTAGCGAAATCGGTCAAGGCCCGACGGTAATTATTTTCTGAGACGAGGCGATAATCTCCCGCCAGGCGGTATTCATTAAAGCCCCAGCCCAAGGAAATCAACAAAGCTGCCGTTAAAGCTCCAATCCAAAATCTTCTATTTCTGTGCATACTTGTCCCCCTACTTCGTAAACATGTGATTTCCGATTTTTTTAATCGGAGGTCGTGACCAAATGTATTTATTTTTTGTCTTTGCAGGATTAAAAAAGAAGACGGCCCCTCCTGAAGGGTCTGATCCATTTATTGCTTCTTGAGCAGCACGCTTTGCAGATGCCGAAGGCGGTAAATTAATTTGACCGTCATTTACGCTCGAAAAAGCCTGCGGTTGATAGACTATATCAGCTATCGTTTTAGGGAAGGCAGGATCTGAAATTCGATTAAGAATAACAGCCGCGACCGCGACTTGCCCTAAGTAGGGCTCTCCTCGCGCCTCTGCATTTACGCAACGTGCTAAGAGGTTAGCGTCAACGTTCTTAGTTCCAACCGCCTTTCCTGTTGAATTCGTACTTTGCCCGGTTAAGAGCTTTAATTCCTTGATGGTTTGCGTTCCCGCCATTCCATCTACCCTGAGTCCGCGTTCCTTTTGAAAACGTCGTACCGCTGCCTCTGTTTTTGATCCGAACCTTCCATTAGCGGTTCCGATAACATAACCCAACTGAGACAATTTTTTTTGCATTTCCACTACTTCAGGTCCATTGCTCCCCTTGCCAAGGAGACGATCACCTAGCGCCCCATAAGCAATCCCAGAAAGGGCAATGCTGAGAATCAGTCCGATGGCAAGAACCCCCCAGGGTCTAACGCGTACTTTCATACCCTCACCTCACTTTGTTTAATGGTCTTTAGTGTGGCAAAAGTTAAGGATAATTATCCAACATTATTCTCATTGAACTAAATTATATCTCTTAACGTCATTATTTTCGATAACGTGAGACCTCTATACCCGCTTTTGGAATAGCCAATTGAGAAATTGAAAAATTGTTTAGAATTTGTTAATAAATTGTTTAGAAAGAGTTCTTACATATAGTTTAAACTATATGTAAGAACTCTCCTGTAATTGTGAGTTTTTGCGACGAGTCTTCGAATTAAGACCTATCTTTTTTAAAAGGGAGGGTTCGTATGATGGAACTAGACTTTTTGCTAACGGCCATCTGTTTTTCTTTTTTAGGTTATGGATTATGCTATATGACCCTTTCGGTTGATCATAAATCTAAAACGCAAAATGCGCTCTCAGAGAATCCATTGCAAAGACTGGAATGATATGTTCATTAGTGGCATGAGCGCCTGACTAATTTTAAGAAAACCGAGGCTGAGCCTCGGTTTTCTTTGTTCTTTACTATACAGCATTATAAAAACAAGAATGAAAATTCCTCACCCTATTCGTTTAAATCCACTCTCTTTCCAGAACAAAGATATACAATCTCTTCAGCAATATTCGTACAGTAGTCTCCCAAGCGTTCCAAAAAGCGACAGGCAAAGAGCAAATAATTTGCCTGAGTTACCTGATCGGGGTTCGCCATCATGATGCCCTTCAATTCATCAAAAACATTAGAATAGATTTCGTCAATTTCATCATCCATTAAGGCAATCAGTGAGGCATCCTCACAATCTTCCTGGACGTATGCTTTAAGCACCTTGTTTAGCATTTCCTGCGCCAAAGAGCTCATTCTTGGGATGTCAATTAGGGGCTTGATCAATTTATCTTGACCGATTCTGAGAGTCAGCTTTGCCAAGTCAACGGACAAATCACCCATTCTTTCTAAGTAGATGGAAATCTTAAAACCAGCTACAAGCTTGCGTAAATCAAGGGCAAAGGGTTGCTGGGTTGCTATCAAAAGGATACATTTTTCCTCAATAATTGCTTGTAGATCGTTTACTGCAAGATCCCCCACTACGACAGTATCGGCTAACTCCATGTTTTGGTTAACTAGGGACTCGATAGATAGAGCGATTCGTTGGTCTACCATTTTTCCAAGGTCTAAAATATTTAAACTCAGCTCCTCCAAGTCATGATCAAATTTCTGGCGAGTCGGCATCTCGAGCCCTCCTCTCGTAAATAGTGAAATTATTCTTTTAAGCTTTACCATAAAAGACTTAGTTTAAACAGTGTTTGATCTGAATACGTTCTAGTGAACCAAAATGATCAAATAATTAGCCGAATCGACCAGATATATAATCTTCTGTTTTCTTTTTAGCTGGTCTGGTAAAAAGGATACTCGTTACATCCTCCTCAATTAAATCACCGCTTAAGAAGAAAGCTGTTCTGTCTGAAACCCGTGACGCTTGATGCATATTATGCGTAACTATAATAATTGTGTATTTATTTTTTAATTCAGCAATCAGCTCTTCAATCTTCATAGTTGATATGGGATCGAGAGCCGAGGTTGGTTCATCCATTAACAAAATCTCAGGTTCCACCGCCAACACACGGGCAATACAAAGCCGTTGTTGTTGCCCACCCGACAGTCCCAACGCCGATTGGTGTAAGCGGTCTTTGACTTCGTTCCATAAGGCTGCGCCCTGTAAACTAGTCTCGACTATTTCGCTGAGTCTTTTCTTGTCCACTTCCCCGTGTATACGAGGACCGAACGCTACATTTTCGAAAACGGACTTTGGGAAAGGATTTGGATTTTGAAAAACCATACCAACTCTTTTCCGCAGTAATACAACATCTGTATCAGGAGCATAGATATCCTGCCCATCAATTTTTACTTGGCCTAAGATCTTCACATTCGGTGTTAAATCTTGCATCCGATTGAGGGCTCGCAAAAAGGTGGATTTGCCGCAACCAGAGGGACCAATGAGGGCTGTCACGCTTTTCTCCGTCATCGACATGCTTACGTTCTGCAAGGCCTGCTGATCGCCGTAAAACAAGTCGAGATTACTGACCACAATCTTGTCCATATCCATATCTCCTTATAACGAACTTACTGGATGCTAGTCCTTATTTTTCCCCAGGAGTCGATATTGCAGCCACCGGCTGGGTATGGTCAAACAAAGGTTAAAAACTATGACCATGAGGATGAGCAGTGCAGCAGTCCCGTCTGCAATTTGGTCAGCGTTTGTTCCTGGTAACGGATTTGACTTAGCAGCAAATAAATGCACAGCCAAAGTCTCTCCGGCAGCTAACGGATTGGTGTCAAATACGATACGTGAAACATTCATCCCAGCCGTGAAAATTAAGATTGCCGTCTCGCCCAAAGCCCTGCCAGCGACGAGGGTGACTCCAGTAATAAGCCCTGGTAGAGCAGTTGGCAAAATAACTTTACGTAGGGTCTGCCACATTGTGGCCCCTAGAGCTAAACTGGCCTCCCGGTAACTTCCAGGCACTGCTCGAAGGGACTCTTCAGTTACACGTACTAAAATAGGTAGATTGAGTAACGCCAGCGTAGCGGATCCTCCTAAGATCGTGAACCCCAGACCCATCTTATTCACAAAGACAATCATTCCAAAGAGACCAAAGACTATGGACGGAACGGTGGCAAGGCTCTCTGTGCTCAAACGAATTAGGTCAGTCAATTTGTTATGAGGGGCATATTCTGCTAAATAAATGCCAGCTCCCAACCCCACCGGCAGAGAAAAAGCCAATGATAGGCCAAGGAGATAGAAAGAGTTAAATAATTGCCCTCTCACTCCATCTGGACCATAGAAAAAATCAGGAGTCAAAAAGGGAAGACCCCGACCTAAAATATAACCTAAAAACGCGACCAATAAACCTACAATGGCTATGGCCCCTACCCAAAGCATTACACTAGCATAACGATCGGCTAGACGAGCTTTCAACGGACCGCCCCCTTTCGCACAGCTGCTCGGACAAGCATAATCAGGATCAGGGCAATGATCAAGAGTATAAAGGACATCATAAATAAGCCATTATTCCAGGTCGAGCCAAAGGGGGTGTTTCCCATTTCCATAACTATGTTACTGGTCAACGTCGATGTAGGATTTACTAGGGAACCAGGGAAGCGAGGCGAATTTCCAATCACCATTTGTACGGCCATTGTCTCGCCTATGGCCCTAGCCATTGCTAGAATGATGGCGGTTAAAATTCCTGGTGTAGCGGCCGGAACAAGAACCCTGCGAATGGTTTGCCAGCGGGTTGCTCCTAAAGCAACGGACGCCTCTTTATAGGTTCCAGGCAAGGAGCGTAAAGCATCCTCCGAAAGACTAATAACCGTTGGCAAAATCATGATCGCTAATACAATCCCTGCAGCCAAGACACCATAGCCTGTCGATGAGCTTGTGGTCTCCCGTATAAAGCCTACGATGACCGTAAGCCCGACGTATCCGTAGACAACCGAAGGGATTCCTGCAAAAAGATCAGTTGCCGGGCGCATGAAAGAGCGCACCCATGGTGGGGCAATCTCTGCTAAAAATACTGCCCCGGCCAGTCCCAGTGGCCCTCCAAGCAGTATGGCGATTAATGTGGTTCCGAGCGAACCAACAATAAACGTGAGGGCACCGAACTGGCCATTGCCGGGATTCCATTTGCTACTTGTAAAAAACTCAAGCACAGTTACTTGACGAAAGGTGGAAAAGCCCTGTATCCCAACAAACCAAATTATACAAAGGATAATCAAGGAGACCAAAACGGCGCTACTGATGAATAAATAACGCGATATACGATCATTAATATGCACCCAAGACTTACTGTGAGGCAACCTTCTACACCTCCAGGTATTCTCTCAATTTATTTTATCTTAAACTTAAGACTTTTTCTTTATAAAAATGTAAGTACTTAAGCTTGTTAATAGTCTACTCTATTTATGTAAACTATGAATTAAGGCAGTGTAAAGTTTAGGTTAAAATTGACCAATCCTCAGCGCGATAGTATTCGTTAGGTGCCATGCGCTTCGGCGATACTCTATCCTAGGCCGATAGGTATTCCTACGGGGGGACCACTCCCACTTGAAGTGGGAGTCTTACGATTGGATAAATGCCAAGCATGTTCGCATAAAATAGGAGCAAGGAATAACCTTGCTCCTATTTTATGTCTTATGTTTAAGCTGCTGGACACTGACTTTTTCAAATTAAGATGGCCTTAAACATACTAGGGATAGAATTATTTCTTCATCTTGCTGATAGGTAAAAATCCAGCCTTTTCAACGTTCTTTTCTTGGAATTCTTTGCTCATCATATAATCTAAGAAGAGCTTAACCGTGCCTGTAGCCTCTCCTTTAGTATACAGGTGTTCATAGGAATAGATTGGATACTTCCCACTAACCACAGCATCTGAGCTGTACGCTACTCCGTCAAATTTCAGGGCCTTGACGGTGTCTTTTAAGTATGCTGCGTCAATATAGCCAATTGCCCCTGGAGTCTGACCAACACCTGTGAGTAAGTTACCCGTTGAGTCTTGAGCAGCGGCTGCATCTGTCATCTTTTTACCGTCCATTACGATCTTCTCAACATTCAGACGGGTTCCTGAAGAAGCTGCACGGCCAATAATTGATATCTTGGCATCTTTACCACCGACATCTTTCCAGTTGGTTATTTTACCGGTAAAAATATCCGCGGCTTGAGCTTTGGTTAGGTTGTCAATAGTGACATCTTTGTTAACAATCAGTAAGAAAGGAGCCACGCATACTTGATGGTCAACCAGGCCTGCACTTTTTAGTTCATCTGGGGCAAGGACGTCGGAGTTACCAATATCTATGGAGCCGCTAGCTACATTGTTAAGACCCGTCATAGATCCACCACCACTTAAATTAACTTGAACACCGGCATTTTTGGCCATGAACTCGTCGCCAGCTATTTTAACGAGTGGTTGGATAGCAGTTGAACCTGCAGAAGAAATAGTTTTCTTATCAATGGTTGTAGCGCTTGGAGTTGGTGTTGGAGTCGCTGGTGCTTCAGTTTTACCACATCCAGCCAAGATCATTAGAGCAATTAGAGTCGTACTTACAAGAGCAATTTTTGATTTAGTTTTAAACAATTTCGTTTCCTCCTTAATTTTCCTTAACCACATGTTGATTATACTGGAAGTTTGTAAAATCTTAATGAACTAAATGTAAAGTTTAAGTTAAATTTCTAGTTATTCCCGACGAGCAAAAAGGTATCCCACTCCCCTTATAGAATCAAGGACCGGTCCTAATGGCTTGAGCTTATTGCGCAAATGGCTGATATGGACATCCAGTGTTCTGCTATCCGTGCTGGAAAGGTAACCCCAGACCTTCTGAATTAGGTATTCTCGGCTAAATACTTGGTAAGGATTGGCAACAAAGAGCACCAATAGCTCAAATTCTTTCACCGTTAGGTTTAAAGGCTGAGCAGATAAGGTAGCAATATAGCTTTCTTGCGCTATCTCCAAGGTTCCCCACCTCAATGGACCGTTTGATGGTTGATTTTTCCGTTGCCCTTCTCTAAATCTTGCCTTAATTCTAGCAGATAATTCTCTCAGACTAAAAGGCTTAGTCATGTAATCATCCGCTCCAAGCTCCAGTCCGATAACTTTGTCTACGACATCCTCACGAGCACTTAAAATAATTATAGGAATCGATGCAGTATCAGTCTGCGCCCTTAGGTTTTTACACACATCATAGCCATCGATCACTGGTAGCGTTAGATCTAGGATTATAAGGTCTGGTTTATCTCTCCTGGCAAGATCTAACCCTTGCCCGCCATCGGAGGCGATTATAACAACAAACCCTTCTTTTTCCAGATTATACCGGACTAGTTCTTGAATCTGAACCTCATCATCTATAAGTAAAATTTTGCTCACACTGCAACTCCCCCCAATAAAGGCCCTCCCTTACTAATATGATTTAAATGCCTAGTTATATCTTAATAGATGTATGTAAAGTCTGAATGAAAGGAATGTAAACTTAGTGTTAAAAAAATGAGCAAAAGGTTGTTTAGCCAATTTTTTGCTCATTTTCTATATTCATAACTAATTGAAGCATATTCTCCACAGCCCTTACGCTGGAGTGACCTGGTAAAGCTACGGCCGCTTTTTTTCGCATTTCCTCGATTTCCTGAGGATTACTTAAGAAACGCTTGAGAAGCCATCCCAATTCCGCTTCTGTACCTGCAACGTACCCTGCGCCTATTCGTTGGACAAAATGCGCATTTTCTTCTTCCTGACCAGGTATAGCCTTGTAGATCACAAGCGGCAAGTGCTTCGTTAGCGCCTCGGAAACCGTCAAACCCCCGGCCTTAGTAATGATCAAATTGGACACAGACATTAGTTCTTCTACATTATGCACATACCCTAACCGTACCATAGGGTTAAGGGACTGCTCGATCACCGCTCCTAAAGAGTGAAACAGTTTTTTATTGTTCCCGCAAACAATAATTGACTGGACAGGAACTAGAGAATCTGCGAGTGTTTGGCAGATTCTTTTTGCGCTTTTCGAACCTACATACGTTCCTCCCATCACGAGAAAGGTTGGAAAATCCGGATTTAAGCCCAACTTGGAAATAATATGCCCTTGATCCATTTCCACCTCGAATTTAGGGCTGACCGGTATCCCCGTCACATGAATACATTGCGCTTTGATTCCCCAAGACACTAAACTTTCTTTTACTTCCTCACAAGCCACCATGTAGCAATCAACACCCGGATGAATCCAGTGGCTGTGAACAGTATAATCCGTAATTACAGTGATTACCGGAACCTGAAGAATTTGTTCAAGTCTCAGCTGGGCAAGTATCGAAGAAACTGTTGGATAAGTACAGACAATGAGATCAGGGGCAAAAGCCTGAATGTATTTAAGAAAATCACTTCGTCCCAATTGTTTAAGAAACCGTTGAATCATCGAATCAGGTTGGAGCTTATCTGTCTTATAATAAAATTTCCCCCAGAGCTTCGGGGTATGTTTAATCATCTCCATGTAAACATTTTTAGCCACGGTGTTAAACCGCTTACTCAAAAAATCGCCAAAATCCAAATGAATGATTCTTGCATTAGGCGCTTTGATGCGTATGCCTTCAATTACAGCTTCTGCCGCTCGAAAATGTCCGTTTCCAAACCCAGCAGAGAATACGAGAATCCTTAACTGTTTCAACTCTGTCCCTCCCTCTCAACATCCTCCTTCTTACTACTCTGATTTTAGTAGAAAGTCGGAAAAAAACTCATCTGAAATCTACGCAAGTCTTAACGTTAAACCATCTAATCTTTTATGAGCAAAATCCAAAAACCCAGCTGAAGTGGCAATTGTTAGTGGGATCAATATCTCTGACGCCCTTATATAGCTCTCTTCAGAACACCCTTCATCCTGAGATACTAAGTGATACAGAGGGCCAGAAACTTTAGCATTATAATCAATCCATTGGGCGGGGTGAGAAAATGGCAAATACATGCCACTTATTGCGGGAAATCTATCCCAATTTTTGGTCGCCCATGTTTCGAACTCTTTGTGACCGTCGAAAACAATCCCCAAGGAATGGTGTGGTACACACATGTCTTGTACTAGGTGTAGAGCTGCTCCTAAAAAGAACATGCCTTTATAGACGTTATTTGGGAAAAAGGTGAAAGCCCTATTGAAATAGTACTGGCACTCAGCCGTAGCGTCTGGCCAGCCAATGATTCCTTGCTTGTCGGGGTGGCTGTAAAAATGATTAACGTTTTTCCAACCGCGGTCAGCCCAGTATAAACCTTTTGTCAGCGTAGAGTGATGCGCATTGAATATTCTAGCTACATCCTCTTTTCCATCTTGCTTCAGAATAAGATATGCCTGTTCCAGGCAATGAACATGGGTTACGCCTGGGGAGTCGAGAAAATATTGCAAGGGTCCCGCTGTAGCAAGAAGCAACTTTGTCATCTTTCCAAGTGTCTGAACAATAATCTTCTCATACATATCCGAGTCAACACCTCTCCTTTATACTTATGATGATTTTATCGCACGACTGTAAAGGAGGCATTATTCTCAGGTTAAGAGACCATTAAGTTCTGTTAAATTTGAGTTATTTATTAAAGAATTGTATATGTAATTGCTTATCTCATCCCTCGTTATTGCCATAAATTTCAAATTGAGATCCAAGACTACTTATTTAATTTTAAAAAGGTTAAATTTAACAGTAACTTTACATCCAGTTCATTAGATTTTTACAATTAGCTATTATTATGTAATAAGGGTGTACTCAGTGATGCGTAAGCTTCAAATTATGTACCACGTTTTGGTTAGGCGAAGGAGTTTTCATATGTTTAAGTCGGTAGATATGAGCCAACAAAAGCTATACCGTCTACTTAGGGACCAGAAAACGATCTGGGTGTTATATCTTGATATTGTTAAATTTCATGAGGTGGAATTTCGATACGGTTACAAGATCTGCAGAGAAATCCTAGACGAGATTGAGCGTGAAATTAATCATACGATTAAACAGCAACGCAATCTCTACCTGTTTTCTCATTTCGAAAGCAGAGGCGGGGACGACTTCGTTGTTTATTTTGTACCGGGTAAAACCATCCATTGGAACATTACGGAAGTGATCGAACAATGGGTTCTCCCAATGCAAGAAAGATTTAACCATAGAATTAGGAAACTAGTAAACGAGAAGATAAGCCTTCGTTCCGGACTTGCCCAGTGTATTAATGAAGCCGGCCGAAGCGCCGATTATTTACTGTATGCGGCTGTGAAAGAGGCCTTCCTCCTAAATAAATCCGAACCGGATCCCCAATTTTTTGCTCGACGCGAAGAGATTACCCACCTAATCGAAGAACCCGACACATACCTAAAAGCCGCTTTTCAACCGATCATTGAAACCCGAAACGGAGAGGTGTTTGGTTTTGAAGCGTTGGCCCGTATACCAGGTTCTACTTGTTTTAACAATATTGATGACCTCTTCCCGTTTGCCGAAAAGATAGGGCAGCTCTATCCAATCGAAACGCTTTGCCGGCGTCAAGCCATTACTTCCTACTCAAATGTTGCCCAAAAAAGAGAAATGCTCTTTCTTAACATTAACCCCCAGATCTTGATTGACCCCGAGTTTGCCTCCGGCCATACTAGAAAACTACTTAGGGAAAAAGGTTTAGCCCCAACGGATGTCGTACTAGAAATTACCGAAAGGAGTGCCATAGAGGATTTCTCCACATTCCGAGAAGCTTTAGATCATTATCGTAATCAAGGTTACCTAATTGCTTTAGATGATGTGGGTGCTGGCTACTCCTCTTTACAGTCCGTAGCGGAGCTACATCCTGACTTTCTTAAAGTAGACCGGTCTTTAATTCAGGGAGTGAATGCAGATCCTATCAAATGGGCCTTACTGGAGACATTTGTCACCTTTTCTAAACGTATAGGATGCCGTATCATCGCAGAAGGGGTGGAAACTGCTGAGGAAATGCGCACCGTGGTCCAATTAGGGGTGGATTACGTACAGGGATTCTTTGTTGCAAGACCCACCTTTGAACGAAAAAACATTAATCCCGCCGTTATGCAAATTTTGGATTCAAAACGTCGGCTTAAATCCATAGAACAAAACCCTATTCTTTCCATGGTGGAACCCTTACCCCTCTTCAATACTCACACCCTGGTTAATACCATCGAAACTTACTTTCGTGAACACCAACAACAATGGCTGGTGGGGATAACCGAAGACTCCCGTTTAGTCGGTGTGATGCAACGCGACAGACTTTTTGCTGCCCTTGGCACTCGCTACGGTGTCACCCTTTATTTAGAACGTACAATTCCCATTTTAATGGACACAAATCCCCTAATAGTGGAAGACACCACTCCTTTGGAAGTAGTGTCTAGCATAGCAATGCAACGCTCAGGTGCCCAGCTTTATGACGGCATTATTGTGGCTAACCAACGCAAGCCGATCGGTATGGTTTCAGTGGCTAATTTAATGAAAACTATGGCTGAGAGGCAGATCCAGATTGCCCGAGGAGCTAACCCACTGACTGGGTTGCCAGGGAACCTACGCATTGACCAGGAGATCCAACACCATTTAGAACGATGTTTGCCCTTTGGCCTTATCTATATTGATCTTAACAAATTCAAATTTTATAACGACTTATATGGTTTTCAACAAGGAGACCTAGTCATCAAGATGTTAGGCGAGATTTTGATGAATGAATCATGTAACACTAATGAGGAAACCTTTGTCGGGCACATTGGCGGCGACGATTTTATTATGATCTCTTCACCCTCGGACCTGGACAAACTAGCAGGTACCATCCTCACGCAATTTGAACAATCTTGTGAGCAGTTACCCGGAACAGAAAACCTTAGCGTGTCCTTAGCTGGTCTCATCATCAACGCCACGGACCGAAATTGGACACCTCTACTCGTTTCCGAGCGTGCTGCCCAAATCAAGAAAGAAGTTAAGGCATTGGGAGGAAACTCTTTTTTGTTACGATAGGAGGAGTTATGTAAATGAAATGGAAATGGAGATTAAAATTAAATTGGAATTGGAAACTGAATTGGTTTTATAACTGGAAAACGTTCTACAAAATTAATGCCTTAGTCCTTGTCCTGGTAGTCTTCATGCTCAGTTTAAGTTTTATGGGGTATTATTATTATAATCAAGCCAAAGTAGCCATGAATGATGCCTTTTCAAATGCTCAGATTTCTGTAAAACTAATTAATGATGCCAATGCCAATATGCGCATGATGCGTAGTGTAAACATAGAGCTTATCTTAGCCCCTCTTGAAACTTCTAAGAAGCAAAACCTACTCATTCAGGCAGCTGTATTAAAAGGCTTAACCAATGAAGCCCTAAACAACTACTCACCTCTTGCCAAAGAGCCCTTTGAAGTAGCAAAACTGGCGAAAGTAAGAGACGCACTGCAAAAATATAGCGACGAATGGCAGCAGGTAGTTTCTATAATGGACAGTGGTAACAAAGAAGGGGCCTATGTGTACTTCTCTAACAACGCTACCAAAGACCTTGACGAAATAAACACCCTGCTTTCTGAGCTTGTGGACTTTAGTACTCAGAAAGCGAAAAGTACCATTTTACGCGAAATTCTTAATTCCGTCCGTATCGGAAAATTGCTGCTGGAATTCCCACTTGCTGTCGCAGTTCTGGCATTTATGATTGGGGCACTAGTGGCCCGAGCCATCGCCAAACCTTTACAAATAATGCTAGCGAATGTACAAGAGCTTGCCGACGGGAATCTTAGGGTGACTAAGATTAAAGCCAACTCCAAGGATGAAGTGGGACAACTAGCACAAGCTTTTAATCTAATGATGGATAGCCTATTGGGCTTAGTGAGACAAGTTTCTGAATCATCGACGAACGTAGCTGCCTCAGCTCAGCAACTCTTAGATATTACTGAACAAGGTTCGAAAGCCTCCGGCCAAATCACTGTGGCCGTCGCCGAGGTGGCAGACGGTACGGAAAAACAAGCCGGTGCAGTCAGCGAGACCGTGGCAGCTATAGAACAAATAAACGCTAACATTCAAATAATAGCCGAGGCTGGCCAGCGAGTCACCGCCCTCACCACAAAAACGGCTATTACTACCGAAAAGGGGCAAAGAGCTCTCAGCCAGGCCGTAGAACAAATGGCCAATATCAGCCGAGGTACTCAAGTTGTCAAGGGGACAATTACTTCGCTAGCGGATAGCTCTGAACAAATAGCAGACATTGCTCGATTAATAACCGGTATCACCGAACAAACAAATCTTCTGGCCTTAAATGCCGCTATTGAAGCTGCCCGAGCTGGTGAGCACGGGCGTGGCTTCTCCGTAGTAGCTGAAGAGGTTCGTAAGTTGGCAGAAAAGGCCAAAGTAGCAACTGGGCAAATCACCGCTTTGGTGGTAGTAAACAAGGATAACATCGCTCATGCTATCGTTGCTATGGACGCAGAAGAGGTTCACGTCAACGATGGAATTAAAGTAGTGAACACAGTCGGTTATGGCCTGAATGATATCTTGAATATGGTTAATGAGGTTTCCGGTCAAGTAGGTGGAATTGCCTCTTCCATACAGCAAATGGCGGGCGGCAGCCAGCAAATTGTCTCAGGGGTTCAGCATATCGGAGCAGTTAGCCAGGTTACGGCTAATCAGGCAGCCGATGCCTCTGCAGGAATCGAAGAATTTACTGCTACAATCGATCAGATTAACTTGTCTTGTCAGAGTCTGACAGACTTGGCCCAGGACTTACAAGCTGAAGTTAGCAATTTTAGGATCTAAAAGTCTATGCTATCCTCTAATCGGCATTCCCTTTTTGTTAAAATACTTCTTCCCAAAGAACAAACTGAGATTAACTAAGGCGATCATTACAGGCACTTCGATGAGCGGGCCGATGACTGCTGCGAACGCGGCTCCGGAGTTAATTCCAAACACCGCGACAGCAACAGCAATGGCCAGTTCAAAGTTATTGCTCGCTGCCGTAAACGCTAAGGTAACAGTTTGACCATAGGGAAGTCCTTGTCGCCAAGCCATATAGAAGGAGACAAAATACATAATTGTAAAGTAGATCAACAACGGTATCGCAATTCTTACGACATCCAATGGTACATGAACAATCGTCTGGCCTTTGAGCGAGAACATGATAATAATTGTAAAGAGCAAGGCGATTAAGGCGAGTGGGCTAATCTTGGGGATAAATTTTTTCTCGTACCACTCTTTTCCTTTCATAGGCAAAAGAATGAAGCGCGTCAGCATCCCAGCAAAAAAAGGAATTCCCAAATAAATAAGCACACTTTGGGCGATCTCCCAAATACTAATGTCAACGTTAATATTCAGAGCGAGACCGAGCCAGCTTGGTAAGATGGTAAGAAAGATATAGGCATAGATTGAATAGAAGATAACCTGAAAAACAGAATTCAAAGCAACCAACGCCGCAGCATACTCTGAGTCTCCTTTAGCCAGACTATTCCAGAGAATGACCATGGCAATACAACGGGCCAGGCCAATCATAATGAGTCCTGCCATATACTCTGGGTAATTATGCAAAAAAACTACAGCAAGACCAAACATTAAAATCGGCCCGATAATCCAGTTTTGAATTAACGATAAGGTCATGACTTTGCCATTTCTAAAGACCCGTCCGATTTCCTCATATTTTACTTTTGCTAACGGTGGATACATCATCACGATTAGGCCAATGGCAATCAGAATATTGGTCGTCCCCACTTGAAATTGGTTAATAAAATCTGACGTGCCTGGAAATACATACCCTACACCTACACCGACTACCATTGCTAAAAAAATCCACAAAGTGAGAAATCGATCTAAAGTTGAAAGCTTACTGCGTTGAGGTAACGTCTTATTCATTGTTTAGCCTCCTATAATCTATAATCCTTAATATTTCCCTGTCCGAATTATTTGGGCGAACTCATTCGGTAACTCAGAGGCCTCAATTGCCATTGCCATTGCCTCATAATCATACGGTACTTTTCGAAAATCAACCTTAACGTCTCTTTCAACAGATATCAGTGCATATAATGCATGAGGGTCTCCATGCTTTGGTTTTCCGACGCTACCTACGTTAATGAGCAATTTATCCTTCAAGACCATGGTAAAGGGAAGATGGGTATGACCACAGATCAGAATGTCGGTACCAGCAAGAGTAATAAGCTCACTGGCATAGTCTTCGGAAATTTCTTCTGTGACATACTCGTTTAACCGATTTGGGCTGCCATGAACTAAAAGCAATCGTTTACCGGCAATATTAACTTGTATTTCTTTGGGTAGATTTCTCAAAAACTCTTTACTCTCTTCAGAGGTGTGCCTCTTGGTCCACGCTATAGATTGATATCCTAAAGCCTCAGCCTCGGCATCCTTATAGTCACAACCACAAATAAATCGCTGATAAGCAATTCCATCGTCATAGTTACCCATGACTGTCGGAATGTTCTTTTCTTTGATTAAATCAATCACTTCGTTGGGGAACGGGGCATATCCTACTAAATCGCCAACACAATAAATACTGTCAACTTGCTGTTCCTCAATATCTTTTAGTACGGCCTTTAGAGCAATGACATTGGCGTGAATATCGGATATTATTGCAACCTTCACATCGAATTCCTCCTATTGTTTCAGGTGGAGTCTTCAACTCCCTCTGAAGATGAATCGAATCTAATTTCAACATCCAAGTATAATATTTCCCTCGACGTAATTATCCTTTATCATTGTAATCTCATTGAGCAAGTTCTTTGCTGTTTCGCAAACTTCTTTGCTTAATGAATAATACATCCATTTCCCACAAGGGCGACTGTTAACAAGTCCTGAATCACATAATATCTTCATGTGGTGCGATAAGGTGGATTGTACTATATTCATTTCTTCTAAAAGTTCACAGGCACACCTCTCTCTGCTTTGTAACATTTCAATGATCTTCAGCCGATTGGGATCGCTAAGTGCTTTAAACACTTTGGCGTTGCATTCATATTTATTCTCCATCTGGGCACCTCAAATCTATTTTCATCGATATGTCGTATTATAAATGTCATATCGTTGAACGTCAATATGACATAATAATATTTAACGTAATCTTTACACAAAGTTCATGGAAGGGTAACAAATATGGTTTATACTAACTTTAGTAAGACAATAACAATTCGCTAGTTTAGCGGTTTACATAAGCTCTTTTTTTTCTAATACCTTTTCCTTCTTCTCGCCCCTCCTAGCGAGGGGTTTTTTTTGTGTTTTCCAAAAGTTTATCCAAATCGTAAGACTTCCACTTCTACAAGTGGGCGTTCCCCCGGTCTCCACTTCAGGTGGGGTAGAATCCCCATCTGAAGCTCCGATGTTCAGCTATAGCTGAACGAGTTCACTGTTCACCTTTCCCTGCTCCGATCCATACCTCTACAAAAGCCCCAGAATACTCTAGGGCTTAAAATAAGGGCATCGCCATATTCACCGACCCAGTCCCAATAATAAGCATCACGCTTACGCGTGTTGGTAATGATACCCTTCCTTAATCAACATCTTCTTAACTTTAGTTAACTCCATCGGGTCAAAGAAATGTACCTCTTTTCCACTGCGAATAGTCCAAATTTGCGGATTTAGATACCCTTCCTTAATGAGCTTTTTAAATTTAAAACTCGATACTTCCAGATAGTAGGTTGCCTCTTTAGTATTCAATAAAGAATATTTATATTGCGGGGTCATGTCCAGCCTCCTCTTTAATCAACAGGCGTTCACTTATAGAAAATGAATCTTGTCGGACCCAACGCTTTTATTAGCTTTCTGACACTAATTATATCCTTGGATTATTAAGGCAGTATGAATAAAACTTTAAGCTTAGGTTAAATATGCAATTATTAGCATCCTCCTCTTCCCCAATTATTTCCATTCTCTTTAAATGATTATTTTTCATAATAACAAAGAAACCCTATAGGGTAGACTTTTTTAACCGTCTACTCTATAGGGTACATTTAACTAAGTTCGAGGTCCTCTAAATGGACGCATAGCTCTAGGTTTTCCTAAAATTTCCGCCCACATAACCCCTTGGACGAGTTCTCTTTCCGTTAAAGATAGCTGAAGACCACTTAAACCTGAGGAATTATTGGCCATTTCCTCACTAGGAGTCTCTTCAGCGTTCTTATATGCCTCTAGTCCAAGAATTCCTACGTATTCACTGGTACCTTCGATTCCTTGGGTTCCTTCGACACCTTGGGTCCCCTCCATTCCTTGGGTCCCTTCAGTTTCAATATAATAATCCTTAGTATCCACAGAATCTTTAGGTTTAGCCGAATTCAGCGTTCCCGCTTGGTAAGGGCCATTTTCCAAGGCTTGTTTTAGCTGTTCTCTCCATGTTCCGCGGGTTGTTCCTTGGAATACATCCATTATGTTGCGGCTATTCGGCAGTTTAAATGTATCAGAGAGCTTTCCTGGCATTTGTCGTGTGCCCTGCTTTTTAATAACTGAGACAATCAACTGGTAAATAACCCAAATAATAATTAGAACCGTAAAGAACGACATGATACCACCTACTTCTTCATTAGGCTATCATTGCTTGATTCCGTTTTACCCGTCTGAGCAATGTTGCCTCTCATCTGAGTGTCCGAAATAATATTTTGCATGTTGTAATAATCCATAACACCCAGTTTCCCTTCACGCAAAGCCTGGGCCATTGCCCTTGGTACTTCTGCTTCCGCTTCGACGACCTTGGCTCGCATCTCTTGAACCGATGCTTTCATTTCTTGTTCTTTCGCAACGGCCATCGCGCGCCGTTCTTCTGCTTTAGCCTGGGCAATACGTTTATCCGCTTCAGCTTGGTCCATCTGAAGCTGAGCTCCAATGTTTTTACCGACATCAACATCCGCCATATCAATGGATAAGATTTCGAACGCAGTCCCCGCATCTAGCCCTTTGGCTAACACCGTTTGAGAAATCAACTCCGGCTTTTCCAAGACAGCTTTATGGGATACTGAAGACCCAATACTTGTGACAATTCCTTCCCCCACGCGGGCAATAACTGTTTCTTCACCGGCACCACCGACAAGTCGATCAATATTGGCTCGTACAGTGACCTTGGCTTTAACCCTTAGCTCAATTCCGTTTTGTGCCACGGCCGAAACTACCGGAGTCTCAATAACTTTCGGGTTAACCGACATTTGGACTGCTTGAAGGACATCTCGGCCTGCCAAATCAATGGCTGCAGCCCGTTCAAACTGAAGTGGAATAGCTGCACGTTCAGCGGCGATCAGGGCATTAACGACCCTATCAACATTCCCGCCCGCCAGATAGTGGGCTTCAAGCTGGTCTGTCGTAATCGGCAAACCTGCTTTATGTCCCTTAATCAAAGGATTTACGATTTTTGACGGAACTACTCGGCGTAAACGCATACCAACTAAGTTAAAAATTCCGACATTAACCCCTGCTGCTAATGCAGAAATCCAAAGACCCACAGGGATAAAGGAAAAAATCACACTTAAGACAACAAACCCTAGAAAAAGTATGATCAACGGCGCAATTAAATTTTCCATTCAATACTCGGTCGAAACCGAGCTTCACCTCCCTACAATGTTTTTTCTTCCCTGACAACAATCCTAGTCCCCTCAACTGCGATTACTCTGATCCCAATCCCAGGTCCAATAAACCCCCCTTCAGTGACAACATCTAAATACTCTCCGTCAAAATTACCCGTACCAGCTGGACGCAACTGAGTGAGGGATATCCCAGTTCGACCTAAATATGTTTCAGATTGAACTTTAGGTCCAACATATCCTCCTTTTGAGGTTTGGCGTGTAGTTAAAGAGAACTTCTGCCACAATCTCCGAATACGAGGGGAACGGAAACTCAAGTAGGCGATGATTCCCAACACAATCAGTGCGCCAATCGTAAAGAGCACCCCTTCTAGAACTGTGTTTGTCACTAAAAATATTCCCGTGATTAAAGCCGCCATTCCCAGAATTCCGCTGACCCCAAAACCAGGAACGATGAAAATTTCTAGCGCCAATAAAAAAACTCCGAGCACAATCAGCGAAATAATTATACCCTGCGGCACAACCCTCTCCTCCTTTCTATTACTATTCCAATGTTTCTAGGCTTTTTAACCAGCGCTTCGCAATCTCTTTATATAAATTGGCTCGTGCCAATAAATTGAGAATTACCAGTGTGGTCGCAACCTTTTCCCGGTCCTCCTTTACCATCTCCTCTCCAGCAAGCGTCTCCTCAACTTCCTTCTCTAAACCCTGAAGGGATTTCTGCCAGTCCATCTGGGACCGATCAAAGATTTCACTATAATACCGATACAGTTTGGTCGGATTGATCCGGTCGTCAGAGGTATCCAAAAGGTTTTCATTGACATAGCCTAACAAATGAGAAACTTCATCAAGCGACAGAATATCGCGCAAATCATTGATGAGAAGAATATTCGCTACTTGTTCACGGTTATACTTCTTCTTCTGAGGGTGGGGAAGATACTTACGCCTGACCCAGTTCTGAACGTGGGTGGGATTAATGTCGTTTTGACTAACCCGCTGAGCAACTTCTACCACCTGAGCAAGCATCATCGAGTCCAATTCTAGATAAGGCAGTGCTTTCTGCTTAGGTTCCAAATCATTTAACACATCACGAATTGCCAGCATATGCTTTGAATTCATACTCTCACCTGCTTATGTTATTAATGTCTGCTTGGATTCCATCTCCGTTACGAGTTCCTTTTGATATTATTATATGTTCATTGCGATCACTTGTCAAGATCATATTTATTTATCCAATCGCAAGACTCCCACTTCTATAAGAAGTGGGTGTGGGTCCACGTTCTCCGCTTCGGTGACGATAGTCTCCGGCGACGAAAGCCTCCAGTGGAGGGTTTCGTCACCGGAGACTATCGTCACTGGAGACTTATGTCACCGAAGATTCGATGTTCAGCTTAAGCTGAACGAGTTCACTTGTGGGTATTATACAAAGTGGCAATGAAGGGATTTTAACCTTCGTTTGTAAAGGAGTCACTCCCGAGCAGATGATAACTGCCGGGCAAAAACTTAAAGAGAGCGGAATAGCTCTCTCATGTACAATCATTATAGGCCTTGGAGGGAAAGCTCTTTCGCCTGAACATGCTCTTGATACTGCACGAGTCATCAGTGCCATCGACCCACAGTATCTAGGGGCCCTAACCTTAATGGTTGAGCCGAGTGCGCCCTTGGCCAAGGCTATCAAACGAGGAACTCTTCAACTTCTTACCCCCCTCGAATCCTTGACTGAACTCCAGACCCTGATTAAGCATCTTAACTTAAGCCATTGTGTTTTTAGGAGCAATCATGCCTCCAATTATCTACCCCTCAGCGCAACACTCCCCGCTGACCAAGAGAAACTGTTGGAGACCCTCGGCAACGTCATTGAGAATCAATCACTTGAGCGTCTCCGTCCCGAATATTGGCGAGGACTTTAATAATTGAAGCATAGCTTCCACGGCCCGTTCTGTGGAGTGACCCGGTAAAGCGACGGCCGCTTTTTTCCGCATTTTCTCGATCTCCTCCGGATGCCTTAAGAAACGGTTTAGAAGCTGGTCCAATTCCTCCTCGTTACCTGCTACGCAGCCTGCACCTATACGTTGTACAAAATGTGCATTTTCCTCTTCCTGACCGGGAATTGGCTTGTAAATAACCAATGGTAAATGTTTCGTTAGAGCCTCTGAAACCGTTAACCCGCCCGCCTTAGTGATTATTAAATCAGAAACCGACATTAATTCCTCTACATTATCAACAAACTCGAAGCGTATCATTGGGTTGACTCCTTGCGCGATGACCTCTTCCAACGAGAGATATAATTTTCTATTTTTCCCACAAACAATAATTGCCTGGACTGGGACTAGAGAATCTGCGAGTTTTTTGCAGATTCTTTTCGCGCTTTTCAAAACTCCATACGATCCTCCCATCACTAAAAAGGTAGGAAGATCCATCTTTAAACCGAACTTGGCGAACATATGCCCTCGATCCATTTCTCCTTCGAATTTTGGGCTTACTGGGATACCCGTCATATGAATACGCTCTGCTTTGATACTCCAGGACACTAAACTTTCCTTTACCTCTGTACAAGCCACAACGTAGCTATCAACACCTTGATGGACCCAATGACTGTGAACCGTATAATCCGTGATTACGGTGATCACCGGAACCTGAAGAAGTTGTTCAAGCCTGAGTTGAGCCAGAATCGAAGAAACGGTAGGATAAGTACACACGATGAAATCTGGTTTAAATTTTTGAATGTATTTAAGAAACTCGCTTCGCCCCAGTTGCCCCAAGAAATGTTGACTTTTAGGTTGGAATTGTACCTTAGCTGTTTTATAATAGAATCTCCCCCAAAGTTTTGGGATATATTTAATTATCTCACTGTAGACGTTTTTAATAATGGTGTTAATTCTATGATTTAAAAAGTCACCGAAATCCAAATGGATAATTTTTGCCGAAGGATGTTTGATAAGTATTCCTTCAATAACAGCTTCAGCAGCTCGCAAATGTCCGTTTCCAAATGCAGCGGAGAATACGAGAACCCTTAACTGTTTCAAAGACTTGTCCCTCCCTCCCTCTCACCCACAACAACTTTTGTTATCAGCTTAATCATACTTATTTGTTTACTTAATTCTTTCTAAAAACTAACTTCTATTATAGGGATATACTTAAGAAAAGGAAAGGGAAGATAAGCATTCGTTCTAAGTGGAATTAGGATGCTCATCTGGTATTCTAGCCTTAAAAGAAGTATCATATATCAAGTTAGAAGGGGGGTAGACAACATTTCTCTTAAAACGAACGCTGCTCGTATTCTTGATCAGAGCAAAATACTATATGAATTAATAGAATACACCGTCGATGAATCCGATCTATCTGCGCTTAGTGTCGCCCAGAAGGTAGGCCTACCCATTGAGCAAGTTTTTAAAACCTTGGTTGCTCGAGGCGACAAAACTGGAGTGATCATTGCTTGTATTCAGGGGGACCACGAACTCCATCTCAAAGGCTTAGCAACACTTAGCGGAAATAAAAAAGTAGAGATTGTCTCCCTTAAGGAAGTCCAGCCTTTGACAGGTTATATTCGGGGTGGCGTTTCACCCATTGGAATGAAGAAGCACTATCCGGTCTTCATAGACTCGAACATTAAGGAACAAGAGAAGATTGCTGTTAGTGCGGGGTTACGTGGGCTTCAGCTCTTCCTGAGCCCCATTGATTTGATTTCTATAACCAAAGCAAAACTAGGTATGATAACTACGGAACTTTAGTGAACTCGTTCAACTAAAGTTGAACATCGAGTCTTCGGTGGGGGACTCTACCTCCTTCGCCGCCAAGTGTTTCTATTGGGAAGGCGGCTCGGCGATACTCTCCACTGGAGACTATCGTCACCGAAGCAGAATAAGGGGTACCACTCCCACTTGTAGAAGTGGGAGTCTTACGATTTGGATAAATCGATCCATTTATAACAAATGGAACCACTAAAAAAGCCTGCATAATTTTTTATGTAGGCTTTTTGAACCATATTTAATATTTGGTATTAAACCGATTTGCTCTTTATAAAACTCGACGCGCCCCTACGTAAATGGATTTCCAGTACGGTCCGATCACGTATACCGTAACCCCTTTAGATGACGAAGCATTAATAAATTGTCCATCACCAAGGTATATCCCGACATGACTTACAATACCGTCACCGGAAAAGGAGAAGAAAACCAAATCTCCGGGTTGAAGATCCTCAAAAGCAACCTTGTTCCCTACTTTATATTGATCACGTGAAACCCGAGGTAATGAGATTCCGTTTTGACTAAACACATAAGAAACGTACCCCGAGCAATCAAACCCAGTTTGAGGCGTACTCCCACCCCATTGATACTTAACTCCAAGATATTGTTTTGCAGTTGCGATAATGGAATCTACTTTGTTCGGTTGCTGCCTGAGTAAGTAATCTGCATTGAGGGCCTGTACGGTCATAGGTCCAACGATTCCATCACCTATCAAACCATGTGCCAGTTGAAAATTTATTACACCCTGTTTGGTCATACTCCCATAGATGCCATCCACTTTTCCAACATTTAAGCCTACATAATTTAGTTTCGTCTGGAGCTCCATGACATCTGCCCCCGTGGATCCTACTTTAAGTAAAACGTCTCCCAACGATGCCTGAGCAGGGGTTGAAAACAAAAGTGAAAAAATTAATATGAGCATAAGAATACTACTTTTATTTTTCATTCTTTCTTACATCCCATCCTTTCATTGACATTACAGGCTTCGAAGTCTTTAAGAGTAACTAATGGAACCTATTTAAAACTCACTTTACTTTTCACACCCGCTAAGCATGTTTCATTTTCAACTATATGGTGAGAATAAAGTTATAATTTATTATCGTTAAGTTAGGACAAATAATCCATGCACAATATGTTACATTTCTTCAATGCTCTTACATCTCCTCAATGGCTTCCAATCCTACCTTTTCATGCTTTTACACGGTCCCAAATGATTCACCTCGCACTCATCTTACCTTAAGTAGCTTGACAGTCTAACTCTATGTACTATAATTATCATAAAATCGACGCTATTATCTTAGTATTAAAAGAGACGGAGACATCCTCTCTAAGTGTTTTCAGAGCGCCGAGTGAACTCGTTCAACTAAAGTTGAACATCGAGGAACCACTCCCACTTGTAGAAGTGGAAGTCTCACTAAAGAGGAGGAATTATTTTGCGTAGTGATATCGTTAAAAAGGGTTCAACAAAAGCAGCTCATCGTTCCCTTTTTTATTCTATGGGCTTTACCCCTGAAGATCTGGAGAAACCCCTAATCGGGATTGTTAATGCTTTTAATGAAATTATTCCCGGTCACGGGCATCTTAAGGATTTGGCCCAAGCAGCGAAAATTGGGGTATCGGCCGGAGGCGGAACTCCCATCGAAGTTCCTGCCATCGGGGTTTGTGATGGTATAGCTATGGGCCATAAAGGTATGAACTTTTCTCTGCCCAGTCGTGAGCTTATCGCCGACTCAATAGAAGCACTTGCTGAAGCGCATGCCCTGGACGGACTGGTCTTAATTCCCAACTGTGATAAAATCGTTCCCGGCATGCTCATGGCCGCCGCTCGCCTCAACATTCCCTGTGTGATTGTAAGTGGCGGCCCTATGTTAGCCGGCCGCTATCAGGGGAAAGACATCAGCGTTAGTCAGATGTTCGAGGCTGCTGGCCTATATGAAAGCGGGAGAATCAGTGCCGAAGAGCTCGCAACAATGGAGCAATCGGCTTGCCCCGGCTATGGCTCCTGCGCTGGTCTATTTACTGCTAACACCATGAATTGCCTAACTGAGGCTCTTGGCATGGCACTCCCCGGAAATGGTACTATCCCCGCAGCAAACTCAGGCGCTCGAAAAATGTTGGCTAAAAGATCTGGCAATTTAATCGTTGATCTCGTGAAAAAGGATCTAAAACCTCGGGACATCCTTACTCAAAAGGCCTTTGAAAATGCCATTACTGTTGATATGGGAATCGGGGGTTCCTCAAATACAGTCTTACATCTCACTGCGATTGCCTATGCAGCAGGCCTTGAACTCCCCCTCTCCCTCTTTGATTCCATCAGTGCCAAGACTCCATATATTACCAAACTAAGTCCAGGAGGTACACACCACCTTCAGGACCTCAATGAAGCTGGCGGTATAAATGCAGTTATGTATGAACTTAATAAAGCTGGTGTCCTGCATACTGATGCTTTGACCGTTACTGGAACTCTCAGTGATCGTTTGGAAAACGCCCAGACAACTTGTCCAGATGTCATTCATTCAATCGAAAACCCTTACCGTAAAACTGGGGGCATCGCTGTGCTTTCCGGAAACCTTGCGCCAGACAAGGCCATTGTTAAAGAAAGTGCTGTTGAAAACAACATGTTGGTGTTTGAAGGTCCCGCTCACGTTTTTAACTCTGAAGAAGAGGTGCTTGAAGCCCTATTGGCGAAACAGGTTCACGACGGAGAAGTAGTAGTAATCCGCTATGAAGGGCCTCAAGGCGGTCCCGGTATGAAAGAGATGCTTAATCCGACCGCCATCATAACCGGCATGGGATTACGTGTTGCTCTACTTACCGACGGTCGTTTCAGCGGAGCTACGCGCGGCGCATGTATCGGCCATATCTCTCCAGAAGCTATGGAAGGTGGGCCTATTGCCTTCGTCGAAAATGGCGACCTCATCTCGATCAATATCCCCAAGCGTTCCCTTCAACTACTTGTCTCTGAGGAAGAATTAGCAAAGCGTCGCCAAGCTTGGGTAAGACCAGAACCCAGGGTCAAAGCCGGATATCTAGCAAGGTATGCCAAATTAGTTACTTCTGCCAGCAAGGGTGCCGTTTTAATCTAATAAAAAAAGAGGTCGCTTGACCTCTTTTTTTGTTCACCTTTAGTTGAACGAGTTCACTAGTTATTAGCTATGAATCCTGAATCCCGCGAAGAATTAACATATACCAGTATTTGAGCCATAAAAATGGCGAAACTACTGGTATATGTTCGTAATATAGGCTTGAAATCTCAGCTTTGTATATGTTAATATATTATCATAAGAATAGGTATGGAGGGATGTTCATGACCAAGTTATCACAGCCATCCTATGCGTCAGTTCCGATGCCGGAGAAGAACGTGTCCCACAAGGTCATTAAAGGCAACGAGTATGTCTATCATATCGGCCAGGGGTACCGAAACAGCAAAGATCAGCCGACTAGCCATCAGACGACCATTGGCAAATATGAAAAGGAAACAGGCATGCTGATCCCCAACGACAATTATTTCAGGATTTACGGCAGGAAACCCCAGCCAAGGGCCACGGCGCTGGAGAGTATCAAGAATTACGGAAGCTATTATCTGTTGAAGACCATTGCTCGGGAACATCAGTTGGAAACACTGCTCTACCGGATATTTGGGGACGAAGCGGAAAGTATCTTGATGCTGGCGATTTATATGACTCTGGAAGGCAATGTCTTGTCCAATTGCGAGGACTGGATGGAAGAAACGCTGACTGGAAGCGATTTT
>LOEW01000101.1 GCA_001516045.1 Desulfosporosinus sp. BRH_c37 | reverse complement strand
CGCCACACTGCAACTCATTACGCATACTCCTGCAGTGTGGATTAGGTCGAGTGTCCCTGTAGCCATGGATGGCGGGAAGGGACCGCTGTCCATGACTCGAACTATCCTACGCCGATACGGATTCCTTTCGGGATCGCGGCTTCGGCGATACTAATCCTTCGCCGCAAAGTTTTCCTTTTGGGATAAGCGGCTTCGGCGAAACCCTACACTGGAGGCTTTCGTCACCAGAGACAATCGTGTTCGAGATTAAAGTTCATCGATCATGTTTAAAAAGTATTGATGAACTCGAAGATCCGGAGTAAGTTCCGGATGAAATGCACTAGCCAATAAATTCCCTTGTCGAGCAAAAACACTTTTGCCGTCATATTCTGCTAGAATACCTACATTCGGGGCAACTTCCCGAATATAGGGTGCTCGAATAAAAACTGCTCGTAAAGGATTAGGACCCATTGCAGGTACAAGAAGATCCGTTTCAAAACTTGCCACCTGCCTTCCAAAGGCATTACGTTCTACGACTGTATCCATCAAGCTTAATCGATACTGGTCGCTATTTATAATAGTTTTACTAAGTAGAATCATACCGGCACATGTTCCGAAAATAGGTAAATCTTGAGTGCCAAGTTCCTTAATCTTTTCACCCATCTCATCGATTTGTAAGAGTTTCCCAATGGTCGTGCTTTCCCCACCCGGGATAATTAGACCTTGGATTTCTTCCAGATCGTTTGTTTTACGCACTTCTATAACATCGCACCCTAAATGTTCTAAAACCTGCCGGTGCTCGCGGAAAGCACCTTGCAGTGCCAAAACACCAACACGCTTTTTCATGATTACCAGCCCCGTTCTTGCATTCGCTGAGAATCAGTCAAAGTAGAAATTTCAATTCCTGACATGGGTTGTCCTAGATCTTTGGAAATCTCAGCAAGTATTTTGGCGTCTTTAAAATGAGTTGTGGCCAGAACAATTGCCTTGGCACGCGCCTTAGGATCACCGGATTTAAAGATTCCTGACCCTACGAAAATACCATCACACCCGAGGTGCATCATTAATGCCGCATCAGCCGGCGTAGCTATTCCCCCTGCGGCGAAGTTAACAACTGGTAGTTTTCCATGTTCTGCAATATAAAGAACTAGATCATAGGGAGCCCCCATATCTTTGGCAGCTGACATGAGCTCTTCTTTAGGCATTAATGTTAAAGCACGAATTTCACTCATAACAGTACGCATATGACGAACAGCCTCAACAACGTTACCTGTTCCTGGCTCTCCTTTAGTACGTATCATCGCAGCCCCTTCCCCGATTCGTCGCAATGCCTCACCAAGATTACGACAGCCACAAACAAAGGGTACCTTAAAGTCATGTTTATTAATATGATAAGAATCGTCTGCAGGGGTTAATACTTCAGACTCATCAATATAATCAGCACCTAAAGCCTCTAGAATTTGAGCTTCAATAAAATGTCCGATACGTGCTTTTGCCATGACAGGAATCGATACTACAGCCATAATACTTTGAATAATTGTGGGGTCCGCCATCCTTGCGACCCCACCTTCTGCCCGAATATCCGAAGGAACACGCTCTAAGGCCATTACGGCACATGCTCCAGCCTCCTCTGCTATTATAGCCTGTTCAGGGGTCGTCACATCCATAATGACGCCACCTTTGAGCATTTCTGCCAGCCCAGTTTTAACTTTTAACGATCCAATATCAGTCATGAAAAGTACCTCCTCAATTTTATTTTGTAAATGTTAGTGTGAATAAGTTTTGATGCACTGATCCAGGGCGTAAGGCCAATTACTTTTTTGCTGACTATACCCGTTGTTTAGCCTCCTGCCTCCGTACTCTGACTTCTGATTTCAGCCATGGTAACACCTTGCGCGAATTTTGTCAATTTATTCATCTTCCTCGGAATCTTCGGACTCTCCGACTTCCACTTCATCTTTCATCAAAACTTTAGCAAACGCAACAACACTACTTTCACCAGTACGCATAGCTAAAACTCCTTGTGCGGAGCGGCCTTGATTAGAAATACTAGATACTTGAATACGAAGCATGATCCCGTTATTAGTGATGACCATAAGTTGATCTTCTACTTGAACAACCTTAATTCCAACCAAGGTACCTGTTTTGTCATTTAATTTCATGACAATAATTCCTTTTCCACCACGTCCTTGTACACGGAATTCTTTAAGATCGGTACGTTTGGCAAATCCATTGACACTCATGGTCAAAAGTTCGCCCTCATCACCTATTACATCCATTCCAACAACCTCGTCGTTTGCTTCAAGCCTTATACCTTTCACTCCGCGCGCCGTACGTCCCATATAGCGTACATCTGATTCTGTGAAGCGAATAGCTAGCCCATTTTTTGTGGCCAGAAGAATATCATCTAACCCTTGGGTTAGCTTAACACCAATTAGTTCATCTCCCTTATCTAAAGTTAAAGCAATTAATCCATCTCGTCGTGATGAATCATATTCTTGCAGTGCGGTCTTCTTCATAATCCCGTTTTTTGTAGCTGTAATTAAGAAGAAATCCGAACTATAGTCTTTGATTGCCATCACTGCAGTAATCATTTCATGCTGGCTTAAATTTAAGAGATTAATCACAGCAGTCCCCTTGCCTACTCTGCTAGCTTCTGGAATCTCGTGAGCTTTTAGACGATACACTTTACCTTGTGACGTAAAGAAAAGAATATAGTGATGCGTGGTAGTGGTAAAGAGATGTTCCACAAAGTCCCGTTCTTTGGTAGCCATACCATGAACGCCTTTACCCCCTCGATTCTGACTTTTATAAGTACTTAGTGGTAACCGTTTAATATATCCATAATGGGTTACCGTGACAACCACATCTTCAACTGCAATAAGATCTTCAACATCCATTTTACTAACATCAACCGTTATGTTTGTTCGACGGGCATCTCCAAATTTGCGATTAATTTCTTCCAGCTCTGCCTTAATAATTCCAATCACCATACTTGCAGAAGCAAGAACCGCCTTCAAATAGGCAATTGTATTCATCAATTCTTGATATTGATTTTCTAATTTCTCACGTTCTAGTCCAGTCAAGCGCTTTAGGCGCATATCGACAATGGCTTGCGCTTGTCTTTCGCTCAAACCAAAACGGGTTGAAAGATTTTCTCTAGCATTTGCTTCATCCGAGGAAGAACGAATGGTTTCTATAACCTCGTCAATATGGTCAAGGGCAATTCGTAGTCCCTCAATAATGTGCGCTTCTGCTTCCGCTTTATTGAGCTCAAATTTAGTTCTCCGGATAATAACATCCTTTTGATGTTCAATAAAATAATGAATCATATCCTTAAGGGTGAGTGTTCTCGGCTGACCATTCACGAGTGCCAGCATATTTACGCCAAACGTATCTTCCATCTGAGTATGTTTATAAAGTTTGTTTAAGATGACTTTCGGGTTGACATCACGCCTTAGCTCAATCACAATACGCATACCTGAACGATCCGATTCATCCCTCAAATCGGTAATTCCATCGATTTTCTTATCCCTCACAAGGTCGGCGATTTTCTCAATCATTCTAGCCTTATTAACCATAAACGGAATTTCCGTAACAATAATTCGCGTCTTTCCGGATTTATCCATACGTTCTATTTGAGCCTTTGCTCGTGTTTTAATTGATCCTCTTCCGGTAGTAAATGCGGATCTAATTCCTTCGTAGCCCATGATAGTTCCACCGGTTGGGAAGTCGGGACCTTTGATATAGTTCATCAGCTCATCAACAGATAACTCTGGGTTATCCATTAAAGCAATTGTCGCTTCTATAACTTCCGATAAATTATGAGGAGGAATATTTGTTGCCATTCCAACAGCAATACCTGACGAACCATTGACGAGCAAATTTGGAAATTTGGCAGGCAATACCGTGGGCTCTTCTTGTTTTTCATCGTAGTTGGGCATAAAATCGACGGTATCTTTATCAATATCTGACAACATATAGGTAGCCATTTTGGCCATGCGCATCTCAGTATAACGCATAGCTGCGGCAGAGTCTCCATCAATAGAACCAAAGTTCCCATGACCGTCAATCAGCGGATAGCGGCTAGCAAAATCCTGATCCATACGTACTGCAGCATCATAAATTGAACTATCCCCGTGAGGGTGAAATTTACCCATACAATCCCCGACCAGACGAGCCGACTTACTGTACGGTTTGTTGGGTGTCAGACCCAACTCATGAAGGGTATACAGGATTCGTCGGTGTACTGGTTTAAGACCGTCTCTAACATCAGGTAAAGCACGGCTAACAATAACACTCATGGAATAGTCTATAAATGATTTTCGCATTTCATCTGCAATTTCAACGAGAAGGACTTTCCCTCCCTGAATTTCATCCGACATGAATGAGCACTCCTTTAAGTATCTAAATTACGCACATCTTTAGCATGACGGATAATAAAGTCACGGCGTGGTTCTACTATATCTCCCATCAATACCGTAAACATTTCTTCAGACCGTATAGCATCTTCCATCGTCACTTGTAAGATCGTGCGATGTGCTGGATCCATCGTGGTTTCCCACAACTGCTCCGGATTCATTTCTCCCAAGCCTTTATAGCGCTGAAGTTCAACCTTTTCTCTACCGATCTTATCTAGGATTTTAGTAAGTTCTTTATCCGTATACGCATATTGAATGTCTCTTCCTTTCTTAACCTTAAAAAGAGGGGGTTGCGCAATATATACATAATGATTTTCAATTAAAGGCCGCATATAACGATAAAAGAAGGTCAATAAAAGTGTCCGAATATGAGCCCCGTCAACATCCGCGTCTGTCATAATAATCAGCTTATGATAACGCGCCTTACTAATATCAAACTCATCGGAAATACCGGTCCCCATTGCGGTAATCATGGCCCTTATTTCTGCATTTCCCAGTATTTTATCAAGTCTGGCCTTTTCCACATTGATAATCTTCCCACGTAAGGGTAAAATTGCTTGGAAACGTCGATCCCTTCCCTGCTTAGCAGAACCGCCTGCACTATCTCCCTCAACCAGGTACATTTCACAAAGATCAGGTTCTTTCGAGGAACAATCCGCAAGTTTTCCGGGAAGGGAGGTTCCCTCTAAGGCACTCTTACGGCGTGTCAGCTCCCGTGCTTTACGGGCAGCATCTCTAGCTCGGGCTGCTTGAACAGACTTATCAATGAATTTTCGAGCAATAGCTGGATTTTCTTCAAGAAAAGTACTTAATCCTTCCCCTGTTGCTGAGTCTACAATGCCTCTTATTTCACTGTTTCCAAGTTTGGTTTTCGTTTGACCTTCAAACTGGGGGTCAGGCACTTTAACTGAAATTACGGCGGTTAGTCCTTCACGGATGTCATCACCGGACAGATTGGAATCAGAAGCTTTAAGCATATTACTTTTACGAGCATAATCATTGACTACCCGTGTTAATGCCGATTTAAAACCAGCTTCATGAGTTCCCCCTTCTTGAGTATTAATATTATTAGCGTAAGAAAATAAATTTTCGGCATAACTGTCATTATACTGAATAGAAACTTCAACTTGGACATTATCTTTGGTTGTTTCGATAAAAATTGGTACGGGATGTAAACATTCTTTGCTTCTGTTGAGATAAATTACAAAATCTTGAATACCACCTGTATGCAAAAACGTTTCTTTAACATTTGTTCGCTCATCAGTTAAGTTAATCGTTACGCTCTTATTTAAAAAAGACAATTCTCTGAGACGATGTGCCAGAATTTCAAAGTCATAAATAGTCTCTTCAAAAATTTCCGGATCAGGGATAAAAGTTATTTTTGTTCCATTTTTCTCAGTTGTTCCAATATTGACTAGTTCCGTAGTTGGTTTTCCTTGTGCATATTCCTGATGGTGAACATGGCCCCCTTTGAAGACCTCAACAATTAACCATTTTGATAAGGCATTCACGACACTTAAGCCTACTCCATGAAGGCCACCTGACACTTTGTAAGCACTCTCGCTCCCGCCAAATTTTCCGCCAGCATGTAATACTGTCAAGGCTACCTCAACAGCTGGTTTACCAGTTTTAGGATGTATATCAACTGGAATTCCACGTCCATTATCTATAACAGTAATACTATTATCTGCATGAATAAATACATCAATTAAATCGCAAACACCAGCTAACGCTTCGTCAATGCTGTTATCAACAATCTCGTAAACAAGATGATGGAGGCCACGGCTACTCGTCGTGCCGATATACATACCGGGGCGTTTACGAACAGCTTCCAGTCCTTCCAGAACTTCAATTTGCCCTGCATTATAATTGTCACTAGGATCTTGATTAGGAATATCTGTATTTTCTAGCAAAGCTGTTTCCTCCCAAAAAATGCCTTCAACCCTATTATTATACACTAATTAGCAAACTGTTTCAATTATGGAGTGTCGCGATACACGTCCTTAGCCACGCGCTCATCGTGCCAAACTAGGACTTTAATCCTTGATGCATGAGGGCAGGGCGAAACACGAATGAGTGTTTCGGCCAATGCGACATCCTTGTCGCATGGCCGGCGGAACACGTCCTTGTGTTCCACCCTGCTTTAGGAAAGCGAATTAAAACCGAGTTTTGCTACGACTCACGCAAAGGCGTCGGAGCGTGTGATCGCAGACCCTCTGGGCTGGGAGAAGACGACCAACCCCCGCCCCTAACGCAAGACGGTGCACTTGAAATGTGACGTCTCCCAAGACGGTCCCACTCCTTACCGTTCTCCGACCCAAGCCCGGGACGCAGTGTCACACGAGCGCGACGTCTTTACGTAAGCAGAATAGCAAACTTCCGTTAAAGCTCCCGACCCAGATACGGGGCAGTGCACAAGGACGTGCACTGCCGCCAACCGAGCCAAGGATGGCGAGTCTGGCACGATAGTCTCCAGTGGAGATTATCGCCGTAGGCGGTTCTTTAAAAGAATACTATCGCCGAAGGATGTACCCCGCTCCCCAAAGATAGGAGCTTGAACGGTTAGTTTGCTCTGCGTCGTATGACCGAGCGCTGTGTCACACAAGTCCCCCATATTAAAAAAAGACCTTTTTAGTAAAGTTGTAGAAGAAATTGGTGATAAATAATGTTCTTTCACCGTGATAATCAATGTTATATCTTTACCGTTTTCTGAAATACGGATAATATTTTTATTTTTATTAATACTACATAAAAACTTTTCGTTTATTTGGCTCTTTTTTAAATTTTTCAAATCAATAATTGCAACTATTTTGTTCTTTTTAATAAGGACATCACCGCCAAGATGTATATACAATTACTGTTCCCTCCTTATATGCCCTTCTTCTACAAAGTAAAGTGCACCTGAGCCAAAATGATTTTCTGCACTTGTCATAGTTATTAAAGTTTGAATATAGGCTGACTCAATAAAATTTACTAAGTAGTCTCTCCTAAAATGATCCAATTCAGACAACACGTCGTCAAGTAAAAGGAGTGGATATTCTCCTTTTTCCTGTCTAATAAGCTCCAATTCAGCAAGTTTCAAACTTAAAACTATCGACCGCTGTTGTCCTTGTGAGGCATAAAGACGTGCAGGTCTATCGTTTAAAAGAATTTGTATATCATCACGATGTGGGCCAATCAGCACTATTTGGCGATCTATTTCTTGTTCCAATTTATCGTTTAATAATTGAGGAAACCTAGCGATTGCCTCTTTAGCATCTTTATTACCCAAAGCAATGTAATTTACTTTGAGTGTTTCTTTTTGAGAAGTGAGATTCCCATAGCTGTGATCTGCTACATCCTGTAAACGATTTGTAAGATCCAAACGATTGCGAATAATCTTCTCACCAAATTTATAAATTTGTTCATTCCAAAGTTGTAATTGTGAATATTTAAGAGATTTATCAACATAGGATTTCAAAAGTGCATTTTTCTGCTGAAGTACTTTGTTATATGAGTTGAGTAAGCCTACATGTCCAGGGCGCATTTGAGCAATATGTAAATCTAAAAATCTCCTTCTTTCGGAAGGTCCTCCTTTAATCATCACAAGGTCATCAGGGGAAAAGAAAACTACGTTAATTGTACCCACAAAATCTGACAAACGTTGGCATGGTACTTGATTAACTTTTACAATTTTCTTTTTAGCCCTGTAATGACTCTCCAAAGAAACTTTATTATGGGCCATTAAAAAATCTCCATGAAGATGAAACTCAATTTGTTCCCATCGTAAAAGTTCTTGTTCACGTTGTACTCTGTAAGACTTTCCTGTCAAAAGGTAATATATTCCCTCTATTACATTAGTTTTCCCCTGACCATTATCCCCGATTAAAATATTAATGCCAGGCATAAATTTTATTGTCTCGTCTTTATAATTACGAAAATTTTGTAGTCGAAAGTTATTAATCATCATAACAATAAATTAAGAAGTTCTAACAGGTAATACAAGATAAAGATAATTTGGATTATCTAATGGTCTCATCACTCCCGGACTAAATGGGCCTGAGAGCTCGAATACAATTTGCTCACTATCTATCACTTTCAGAGCATCTATAAGAAATTTTGCATTAAAGGCAATCATTACATTTTTTCCTTCCAGCTCAATATTCATTTGCTCCGATATCTTACCAAATTCGGACGTTTGATCAATTTTTAGCTCGTCCTTTTCAACATTTATTCTTATAATATTAGCCCCGCTTTTATCTCGAGAAAGTAAAGAGGCTCGTTCGACCGCTTCCAGAAAACTTTTAACTGATAGGTTAACTTTGGTTTCACACGTTTGAGGAATAACTTGTTTGAAATTTGGAAACTGGCCTTCAATAAGACGGGAAACTAAATATATTGATCCAAATTGAAAAACTACCTGATTATTACTAAAATTTATGCTTAAGTTTTCATCTTCATCTCGGAGTAAGCGAGATATTTCTGATAACGTTTTAGCAGGAATAATGCCGCTAAACTGTGATTCTTCGGAGTTTGGTATTTCAGCAATGCTATAGGCTAAGCGATGTGTATCAGTTGCAACTAAACGAATACTTGATCCTTCAATTTGTAATAGCGCTCCGGTAAATACTGGACGATTTTCTTCTAAAGCGCAAGAAAATACGGTTTGTCTAATCATATTTTTAAATATAGTGGTAGTAAGTGTAAATGATATGGGATCCAAAAGATCTGGTAGTAATGGGAACTCTTCTGGATCATAGCCGTTTAAAATAATTTCAGAACGATGATAACAAATAGTAATTGCTTTATCCCGTTCTTCTAATGTAATAGTTGTATCCGGCAATTTACGAACTACTTCCGCAAAAAGCTTTGCAGGTACAACTATTATACCTTCTTCAATAACTTGGGCGGGAACGTCACAACGAATCCCCATTTCAAGATCAGTAGCTGCAAATTGTAAAGACTGTTGTTCAGCTTTGATTAAAATTCCTTGAAGAATTGGTAAAGTGTTTTTACTAGAAACAGCCCTTTGAACAGCATTTACACCGGATAGCAATGCATCTTTTGAGCAAAAGATTTTCATATAACTGAATCCTCCTAAAAATTTATCTTCAAAGTTCTAATTTAAGCCTAATAATAATAAGATATTTTATAGCAGTAATAGTAGTATTACTTGTCAACATGTGGATAAGTCAATAAATAGTGCATGACAGTTGAAATATGAATGTTGAAATATATGTGGACAAATGGATAAAGTTTATCCACATGTCCACATATATTAATTATTAATTATTTTTCAAGATAATATAAACAAGTTATCCACAAGTAATTATTCATTAATGAATACTCTTACTCGGATTGTATACGATGAATCATTTCATTAACTTTTTTTTCTAATAAAGGATCATTCTGAATACCTTGAGTAATTTTATCGTGAGCATGCATCACGGTAGTATGATCTCTTCCACCAAACTCATCGCCGATTTTTGGTAAGGAGGAATCTGTTAGTTGGCGCGAAAGGTACATGGCAATCTGCCTTGGAAAAGCCACGGCACGTGTTCTCTTTTTAGCTTTGAATTCGCTGGGAGATAAATGGAAATATTCTGCAACAGATCGTTGAATTGTATCAATGGTTATTGTTTTAGTGTTATTAGCAGGAAAAATATCCTTTAATGCTTCTACTGCAACTTCAGTAGTTATGGGAATCAAACTGAGGGATGCAAAAGCCATGACTCGAATGAGAGCTCCCTCAAGCTCACGTATATTGGAATGGATTTTATCTGCTATATACACCATCACTTCATTAGGAACTTGAAGGTTTTCTAGCATAGCTTTTTTTCTTAGAATTGCTATACGAGTTTCTAAATCTGGGGCCTGAATATCTGTAATAAGGCCCCATTCAAAGCGTGAACGTAATCGGTCTTCTAAAGTTGGAATTTCTTTGGGAGGGCGGTCGGAAGAAATAATAATTTGCTTATTTGCCTCATGAAGGGCATTAAATGTATGAAAGAACTCTTCTTGAGTTCGCTCTTTGCCAGCTAAAAATTGTATGTCATCAATCAAAAGGATATCTACATTTCGGTAATGACTGCGAAATTCAATGGAATTTTCGTCTCTGATGGAATCAATCAGTTCATTAGTAAATTTTTCACTGGAAACATAAAGGACTTTAGTATTTGGAGATCGTTGAAGAATATGATGACCAATAGCATGCATGAGATGGGTTTTCCCTAAACCAACCCCCCCATAAATAAATAGAGGATTATAAGATTTTGCCGGTGACTCTGCAACAGCTAAAGAGGCGGCATGGGCAAATCGATTGCTGTTTCCGATGACAAACGTGTCAAATGTATATTTATTATTGAGAGCATTAGGTAAAGATTCTGGTTGTTTGAGAGTTATTGGGGTTACTGGCGTGGAAATAGCAGGATCTTCTGCGTAGGATCCTTCTGGTGAGGGGATAATGAAACGGAGAATTACGGAATGGCCTATAACGGATTGAATAGAAGATCGGATCAAAGGCGCATAACGACTTTCTAACCAATCTCTTGCAAATTCATTGGGAACACTAATGACAATTGTATCGCCATCAATAAGATAAAGCTGGGTGGAACTAAACCATGTTTCAAAGCTTGGCTTAGATAGTTCAGTTTTCAGCTTCTCTAGAGTTTCCTGCCACAATAATTCGGGTGAAATTGACTGTGGTGGCATGGACGGACCTCCCTTTTCTTAAATAATGTAAGAATAATGGCAATAAAAAAGTTATACACAAACTTATGCACATTTGTGGATAACTTAGTCAAATTAAGCAGTGTGGATAAAGGATAGCTCGAATGTAGTTTTGTTAAGGTGATGTAAAGACATAATATCAAGTTTTCGTAAGGTTATCAACAGGAATATTGTAGGTTTGTCTAATTTATTCACAGTGGATAACTTTTTATTTAGCTTTGTTATCCACATCTTTGTTGGAGTACTGAGCTTGACAGATTAAAAATTATTAGAGTATAATCTCTAAGTAAGTTTGATTGTTTAAATGTTTTTTTTATGGAAATTAAGGAGGTGTCGTTAAATTGAAAAGAACATATCAACCGAAGAATCGCCGACATAAGCGAGTTCACGGTTTTTTAAGTCGTATGAGTACACCGACAGGACGAAATGTTATTAAACGTCGTAGATTAAGAGGTCGGAAAAAATTGTCAGCTTAAGGCCGCATTATGTGGCCTTTTTTTACTAGTCAGACTTCCATGCCGCTGCGCGGCACCACTGATGAATGAAATTTATTTTCTGGGGCAGAAAGATATAAATAATTTTAGGGAAGTTCTCTTCTCATAACTTTGACTTTGATTACAGGGATAATTTTCATACGCCATCTTGCCATCATTGGCGATGTTCCTTCACTTCATACGTAGACAGCGCTTAAACGCAATTATGGTGAAGAAATAGGACTTATCTAGTGTCAGATGAGTCATGAGAGGACTATATAAAAATTTTTTGAGTGCAGAAATCTTAAAAGCGTTTAAAGTAATGCCTTGTTAGTTAGAATATTAGAGTCCCTGTAACTGTGGATTAGAGAAGGGATCTTTCAAAGAGTATGAATTTTGAGTAATACTTTTTGAATTGTGGAGACTAAGGTATGCAAGCTTGGAGGAGTTATGTTAAAAAGAAAATTTCGCTTGCGTAAAAAATCGAGTATAAAAGAGGTCTTTGCCGAAGGAAAAAATTATTCTGTAAAACATGTTGCAATTTATGTATTAAAAGGGCCTAAACGTTTTGGTTTTATTGCCTCAAAAAAGGTTGGTAACTCAGTACAGAGGAATCGTGCAAAGAGAATCATGAGAGAAGTTATCCGTCTTCATTTGCTGGAAATTAGAAATGATATTCAAATTATTCTTATTGCAAGGGTAGGTATAAAAGGAGTTTCGTATCTAGAAGTCGAAAAGACTATGATGAATATGTTAAAAAGAGCAAATGCCTTAATTAAGAGAGTGTAATATGAAACGTTTTCTTATTATTTTAATTCGTATATACCAGAAATTTATTTCTCCCTTAAAAGGACAATCTTGTCGCTTTTATCCGAGTTGTTCTGAGTATTCTGCTCAAGCAATACAAAAATATGGCTTAGTTAATGGAAGTTGGAGAGCAATTAAACGTATTTCAAAATGCCATCCGTTTCATCCGGGAGGGCATGACCCAGTTTAAGGAGGATTTTTGTGAATATTATTGTTGAAGGGATGACCAGTTTATTAAATATACTCTATAATTTTTCTGCTGCAATCGGTTTTCCTAATTATGGTGTAGCGATTATACTTTTGACGATTTTAATTAAAACTATTATTTATCCTTTGACATATAAGCAGATGGCCTCAATGCGTAAAACGATTGATTTACAACCAAAGATTAAAGCTATTCAGGCAAAACATAAAAACGATAAGGAAAAAGCTAATGCAGCGGTCATGGAGTTATACAAGGAACATAAGGTTAATCCCATGGGAGGTTGCCTTCCGATTCTTGTTCAGTTGCCGATTTTTTGGGCACTATATAGTACGTTGCTCCATTTTCATTATGGATCAAATCCTGCTGCGTATTCGTTTTTGTTCTTTGATCTTACAAAAACCTATGGATTTACTCCATCTTTCCATCTGATATTACCAATATTTGCGGCTGCAACAACCTACCTGCAAACGAAAGTAACTAATCCTAATACTTCGGATCCAACACAAAAGACAATGTTATATATTATGCCGTTGTTTTTTGCTTATATTAGTGCAACCGTACCTGCAGGTTTAGCTTTATATTGGGTAACCATGAACGTTGTTTCGATTTTTCAACAACTTTATATTAATCGAAGATTGGCGAGCCGGAGTAAGAGCGCCATTTAGGTAACGTGGAAGACGTGAGGAGGATCGGACATGAGGGTTGCAGAGAAAACCGGAAAAACGGTTGAAGAAGCGATCGCTGCCGGGGTTTTAGAGCTAGGCGTTGATCGTAATCGTGTAAAAATTGAGGTATTAGATGAACCTACCAAAAAAGGTTTATTCGGACTCTTTGGAACACGTTTGGCGAGAGTTCAAATTTCCTATGAAGATGACCCAGGGATATTGGCTACAGATTTTATTCATAGAATTTGTCAAGCTATGGGAGTTAATGCGAATACTCAAGCGACTAAAGATGGTGAACACTGGCATGTTGATATTACTGGACCTGAGCTTGGAATTCTTATCGGACGACGTGGAGATACTTTAGACGCTCTTCAATATTTAACAAATTTAGCTGTAGCTAGGAAATTGTCTGAACGTGTTCGCCTTATTGTCGATGTGGAAGGGTACAGGTTACGCCGTGAAGAGACATTAGTGCGTCTTGCAAAAAGATTATCTGAAAAGGTTAAGAGAACTGGAGTTAGGATTGTTTTAGAGCCGATGAATCCTCATGAACGACGGATCATTCACACATCTTTACAAGATGAAGCTAGAATTTCGACTTTTAGTGAAGGTGATGACCCTAATAGGCGTGTAGTCATTTCATTGAAAAGAGTATAAAGAATTCTGGAAGGCTTTAATTTATGTTTGGCATTAAGAACTTGGCTAGCATCAGCGTCTGTAGGTCTGGTGTTAGCCAAGTTTTATTTAATAACTAGGACCGAAAATTTAAATTTTGGGTGGGTACCTTGCCGCTATATCGACAACTTGTCTTCAATGGCGGGGTCTAAGCTCTAACATCTAACATCTAACATCTAACATCCATGTTCGAGTCATGGCTACAGGGAAACTCGGATATCTGGCTAGTGTATTTTAAGACGAAGGCTAGAAAACAATAAAGAGAGTTTCTGACTTTTATCCAAATCGTACCACTCCCACTTCTAAAAGTGGGAGTGGTACACCTTAAGTTCACTAAAATGGAGATGATCGGATTTGGAAGATACAATTGTTGCTATGGCTACGGCAATGGGTGAAACAAGTATTCATGTTTTAAGGTTGAGCGGTTCTAATGCAGAGACTATTATTGGAGAATGCTTTGTACCACAAAACATGGAACGATGGTCAAGAAGGGATAATTACACCTTAAATCTCGGTGTATTTAGGGATGAATCGAGAGTACTTGATGAAGTTCTTATTGGTAGAATGTTGGCTCCCTCCTCATATACAGGAGAGGATGTTTATGAAATTAATTGCCACGGTGGAACTTTTGTAGCCCAAAGAATTTTGCAAGCATGTATACGACATGGTGCGCAATTAGCTGAGCCTGGTGAGTTTTCTAAACGAGCATTTTTAAATGGAAAGATGGACTTAGTTCAAGCGGAAGCAGTTATTGATTTAATTTCTTCGCGTACTGAGACTTCTTCAAACTTAGCCTTAACTCAACTGCGTGGAGGGCTTTCTGAGTCAATTGTAAGTTTAAGAGAAAGAGTTCTTGAAATTTTGGCATTTATTGAAGCGGGTATTGATTTTCCTGAAGATGATGTCGAAACTTTAGATAGAGAAACCCTTAGTATGAGAGTAAATATGGCACTAGAAGACACTGGGCAGCTTTTAGCTGGAAGTAAAACTGGAAAGATTCTAAGGGATGGTTTACTCACTGTTATTGTTGGGCGACCTAATGTAGGAAAGTCTAGTTTACTAAATGCGCTATTGAATGAAGAAAGAGCTATAGTAACTGATATTCCTGGAACAACGCGTGACGAAATAAGGGAATCAGTTAGTGTTGGTGGTATACTTTTGAAACTGGTGGATACGGCAGGTATCTGTGAAAGTAAAGATCTTGTTGAACGAATTGGCATAGAAAGAACGTGGAGAGCTTTACAAACAGCGGAACTCATTTTGTTAGTAGTTGATGCTAATCTCGCTTTAACAAAAGATGAGATTTATATTTTGAATAATTATAAGGATAAGGTTATTGTTATTGTTAATAAAATTGATTTATTGGAGAATGAGAGGGTTTTTTTAGAGTTTAATGAAATCAAATGGATTCCTTTTTCTGTCCTTCAGCACCAAGGTTTTGAAGATCTCGAAGTTGAAATTAAAAGAAAAGTCTTTCAAGGAGAGGTTGTTCTTGCATCAGACCCACTTATCTCCAATGTACGTCAGATTTCCTCTTTAGAGCGTTGCGATAATGCTTTGAAACAGGCTTTAGAAAGTATTAAGCTGGGAATGCCGTGGGATATTCTTTCTATTGATCTTCGTGAAGCACTACAGTACGTATCAGAAATTACTGGACACAATGTTCAAGAATCTCTTCTTGAAGATATTTTTTCTCGATTTTGTATCGGAAAGTAGGATGAATTTTGGAATACTTTGCTGGAAAATACGATGTTATTGTTGTCGGGGCTGGGCATGCAGGTTGTGAGGCTGCTCTTGCCGCTGCTCGACTTGGCTGCGAAACTTTATTACTCACCTTAAATCTCGATACGATTGCACATATGCCATGTAACCCATCACTTGGGGGGCCAGCTAAAGGTCATTTAGTACGTGAGATTGATGCTTTAGGTGGTCAAATGGGAATTATTGCGGATGAGACATCCTTGCAAGTTAAAATGTTAAACACTGGGAAAGGACCAGCTGTTCATGCATTAAGGGTTCAATCTGATAAACAGGCTTACCAGAATAGAATGAGGGAAGTTTTATTTTCACAACCCAAACTTACCGTAACTCAGGGGTTGGTAGAGCATATTGTGGTTGATAAGTATGCAATGGCGGGAGTTGTTACTCGAACCGGTGCACGTTTTGAATCTGAGAACGTAGTTTTGACAAGTGGCACATATTTACGGGGGAGAATTATTATCGGAGATTCTATGTATCAAGGTGGACCAAATGGGCAAATTCCTGCGATGTCCTTATCTGATTCGCTTAAAGAGTTTGAAATTGATTTGGGAAGATTTAAAACAGGGACTCCGCCTAGAGTCCATCGTCAGTCCGTAGAATATTCTAAATTTCGTATTCAACCGGGGGACAATAACCTTTGGAGATTTTCCTTCTTACCCACTGAGAGCCAGTTTTGGCACACGGATTTTTCTAAGCAAGTTCCTTGCTGGTTAGGATATACTGTAAATCAAACACATGATATTATACGGGAGAACCTTCATCGTGCGCCTTTGTATTCTGGTAAAATTGAGGGGATTGGTCCGCGTTATTGCCCTTCGATTGAGGATAAAGTTGTTAGATTTGCTCAAAGAGAGGCTCATCAAATTTTTTTAGAGCCCGAAGGGTGGCAAAGTGATGAACTTTATGTTGCTGGCATATCGACTAGTATGCCAGAGGATATTCAGGTTAAAATATTAAAGAGTATTCCTGGACTAGAAAACGTTCGCATGCTTCGTCCGGGATATGCGATTGAGTATGATTATGTTATGCCGCATCAGCTTTCTCTTGGTCTAGAGGTAAGACAGCTACCTGGGTTGTTCACTGCAGGCCAATTAAACGGAACATCAGGTTATGAAGAAGCTGCGGCACAAGGCTTGATTGCCGGGATTAATGCGGCGTTAAGAGCAACAGGAAAAGACCCCTTTATTCTTCTTCGATCGGACGGTTATTTAGGTGTCTTGGTGGATGACTTAGTTACGAAAGGGGTTAAGGAACCTTACCGACTTTTGACGTCTCGTGCAGAGTACCGTCTAGTTCTACGGCAAGACAATGCCGATTTAAGGTTAACTGATAAAGGGCGTGCCTTAGGGTTAGTTAATGAGGTGCGTTGGAATCGTTTCCAGAATAAGAAGAAGAATTATTTTTATATTAAGGATCTGTGGAAGTCAACTGTCTTCTCTCCGTTAAGAGAAGATTTGCAACTAGTCATGGCAGAAGCTAAATCAACTCCTGTACATGGAGGGATAAGTGCCCAAGATCTAATTCGCAGACCTGAAATTACACTTAAGCATTTAATTCAACTTCTTCCTGAGCTAGAGGAATTTGATCTGGAAGTGCTGGAAGAAGCTGTGATTGAAACTAAATACGCAGGCTACATCGAGAAACAATGGGCAGATATTGAGAGATTTTCAAAGTTAGAAGCTCGTTGTCTTTCGGATAAACTTAATTATGATGAAGTGCGAGGGTTATCCACTGAAGGTAGGCAACGACTTATGGAAGTAAGCCCTTTAAATATAGGGCAGGCTTCTCGAATCACGGGGGTTAGTCCTGCTGATATTTCCGTCTTGCTCGTTTTCTTAGAACAACGGCGGAGAGGAGAAAATATGTGATGTTTAATGATTATGCATCTTTAATTCATCAGTTGACTCACCAGCATATTGGAAGTAACTTATCTGATTTACAGGTTACTCAGTTTTGTAATTTCGGAGATCTTTTAATTGACTGGAATCAACGTTTAAACTTAACTAGAATTACTGATCCGCATGAAGTCATATTAAAACATTTTATTGATTCAATGGTGCTTGGAAAACTTATTTCTGGTATTAAATTTGCTGATATAGGCACGGGAGCAGGATTTCCAGGCCTTCCTCTTAAGATTCTGAGACCAGACCTAGATATAGTGTTAATGGATTCCTTGAAGAAGAGGTTGGACTTTTTAGATCTTGTTATCAACACTTTAAATTTGAAAGGAATTATTACTGTTCATTCAAGAGTGGAGGATTTTGGACGAGATTTGCGATATAGAGGTCGTTTTGATACAGTTAGTTCTCGTGCAGTTGCTCGCCTTCCCGTCTTATTGGAATATGCATTACCTGTTCTTAAGGTTAAGGGGCTTTTCTTAGCCCCAAAAGGGCTCCAATTTAAAGCTGAATTGGAAGAATCTAGAAAAGCATTGCAAATACTAGGTGGTACTGTTGAAGGTATTGAGCATTTTAGTCTTGGAGAAGGGGCTGAACATCGCGCGGTTATTAGAATAAGAAAGTTGAAAGAAACACCATCAAAATACCCACGTCAGGCCGGAACTCCTACAAAGTCTCCGATCGGTTAACCTAACCTAATATTCCCTATTGAAGTGGCTGGGTGCAAATGTTTTTCAGCTTTTGATAGCTTAGTTTGGTATTCTTATACGCTGTCTTACTTAGAGAAGGGTAAGGCTCTTTTTATACTGGTCGAAAAGTATATACTTTCGTTTATATACTTTCTGCCCTTCTCCTCATCACGGTGCCTAGCAATACGGCATCGAACACGACAATCTCCAGTATGAAAGCCTCCAGTGACGATAGTCTCCAGTACGATAGTATCCAGTGACGTAAGTCTCCAGTGGAGACTTACGCCGAAAGCGCACAACCCTTAACGAATACTAAGCGCTGTAGGATTAGTAT
>LOEW01000100.1 GCA_001516045.1 Desulfosporosinus sp. BRH_c37 | reverse complement strand
CTGCAACTCATTACGCATACTCCTGCAGTGTGGATTGGCAAGGAGCGACTGGTTCTTATGGGTTGGCTTGATGGTTTACTTTGCATTTAATTTCATTCATTGGCTTAGCACGACGTGGGCTTGGTTACGACGAGAATGCAAGACAAGAACGTCCCCGACTTACGTCCTAGAAAGCACGCGAGCGTCTCTGCGTCAATAAACGCAGACAGCGTCACAGACCCACGTCGTACCAAGCCCCGGCGACCCAAGCCAGAGGAAGTTTCTTAGCTTAGGGAGCACGGAGAGTGGAATCGCGTTAATGAGTGCAGTCGATAAGGCGTGAAGAAACTCATTGGTTTACATGCAGAAAGCCCAGAGGTTATGAGTTTTAGCCTTATCGACAAACGAATAGCGGTGGAACGTGTGCGACTGTGCTAAGACACTTCCTCCCTATTTGACCATTTCCCCGATAAGGACTATGATTTATAAAGAAAGAATATATCGTTGGAAGGAATTGATTATGACTTTGGGTTTTCAGAAAAAAGAACGCGGTTTTAGACACTACTTAACCAACAAATATTGGGTTATTATCATTGCATTATTTTGCGCTGTTCTATGGGGAAGCGCTTTCCCAGTCTTGAAAGTAAGCTATGCAGAGCTTGGGATTGCCCCAAATGATCGTTACGCAATTATTGTCCTAGCCGGAATAAGATTTTTTATTGCATCATTACTCATCTTTGCCTTAATTGTTGGAGGGATTCGCCAATCGCCAAAGGTGAAGAGAAAAATGCTACCTCAGCTTTTTTTATTGGGTCTGCTGCAAATTAGTTTGCAGTACTTCTTCTTTTATAATGGACTAGCTCATACCACTGGGATGAAAGGCGCCATTTTATCTTCGGCAGGTATCTTCTTTGTGGTTCTCTTTGCCCACTTTGTTTATGTTAATGACCGCTTGGATTGGCGAAAGATAATTGGCTTGATAGCAGGCTTCGCGGGGATAGTCATAATTAATTCTGGTCAAAACTTCACCTTTGATTTTTCCTGGCAGGGCGAAGGATTTTTGATTTTATCCGGTCTAGTAAGCGCTACTGGAACGATTTTAGCGAAGCGGATTTCTAAAGTAGTTCATCCCTTTGTTCTGACGGCCTGGCAAATGCTTTTAGGATCGCTACTCCTTATCGCAGTTGGGCTGCCTGGCTTAAAACCTCATGCTATGGTCTTTACGGACAAAGCCTTACTGCTTCTCATTTATTCTGCTTTTCTCTCCGCAACGGCATTTTCGCTCTGGTTCGCTATCTTGAAATACAATAAAGCCGGAGTAATTAGCGTCTACAAATTCATGACCCCCGTCTCGGGAAGTATTTTGTCAGCAATGTTTATTCCCAATGAACGATTGACGCTAAACATGTTGATTGCCTTAGCTCTTGTAGCGTTGGGGGTTATCATAGTAAATTACCAGACTGAGGTTCCTAAAGAAGAACTTTTGCGTGCAGGCCCCTATTAATCGAGATTCGATGCACGATGCACGAGGTCCGAGGTCCGAAGTCGAAATTCAATATCGTAAAACTTATAACATTTGATCCCTAGCTAGGTAGCAGATGACAATTTTCCTTATGTATAATAATTAGGTAAGCAATTTTTTAGAGAAAACAACAGATAAAAACAAGACAAAGACTATAAAAGATTTGAGGTATGATATGGGAAAGACTTTAGTATTGACTGAGAAACCCTCCGTAGGCCGTGAGGTGGCTAAGATTCTGAATTGCAATCAAAAGGGTAATGGATGTTTCCTAGGGTCTAGATATATTGTAGTTTGGGCCCTCGGGCACTTAGTAACGCTTGCAGACCCAGAATTATACGATGATAAGTATAAAACCTGGAAAATGGAAGACCTACCTATGATACCAGCTAAAATGGATTTAGTGGTCATGAAAGAAACCTCGAAACAATTTGGAGTTGTCAAAAATCTGATGAAGAGTCCGGAAATTGATGACCTCATTATTGCGACCGATGCCGGACGAGAAGGCGAACTTGTTGCTCGCTGGATTATGAAAAAAGCGGGTTGGCGAAAACCCGTCAAACGGTTGTGGATCTCTTCCTTAACTGATCGGGCTATTAGGGAAGGGTTCAACAATTTGAAACCCGGCAGAGAATATGAAACGTTATATGCCGCAGCAGAATGCCGTGCAGAAGCAGACTGGTTAATCGGGCTGAATCTCACCAGAGCTTTAACGTGCAAATATAATGCCCAACTTTCTGCCGGAAGAGTTCAAACCCCTACGCTGGCGATGGTTGTGGAACGGGAAAAGGAAATTAAACAGTTTGTTCCCAAAGACTATTGGTCAATTAATGTCTTAGCTACCGGTGTTACGTTTCGTTGGCAGGACAAAAGCGGTCAAACTCGAATATTCGATAAAACTAAAGCGGATCAACTTGTGGCCAAGGTGACCGGACAAACCGGGGAAGTATTGGAGGTCAAAAAAGAGGCCAAGAAGGAACTTCCACCACTCGCTTATGATCTCACCGAGCTGCAACGTGATGCTAATCGTAAATATGGATTCTCCGCCAAAACGACGTCCTCGGTCATGCAGCAACTTTATGAAAATCATAAAATAGTGACCTATCCACGAACCGATTCTCGGTATATTAGTGAAGACATCGTAGCAACGTTGCCTGAACGTTTAAAAAGCATTGCTCTTGGTCCCTATGTTGATTTGGCGCGCAGCATCTTAAGAAATAAACTAATCATTACGAAACGGTTTGTTGATGGTTCCAAAGTATCGGATCACCACGCTATAATCCCCACGGAACAACCTCCGTCGTTATCCAGGCTGAGCTCGGAAGAATTAAAAATATACGATTTAATTGTTAAACGCTTTATCGCTGTACTTTCCCCAGTGTTTGAATATGAACAAACGAAAGTTTTGGTGGGTATAAAAGGGGAAATCTTTACTGCCCAGGGTAAAGTAGTGAAACTCAAAGGATGGCGTAAGGTCTATGAGGGAGCTGGTGGCTTAGCCGATGATTCTGAAGACGGGGAATCCGAACAAACTCTCCCTGAAATTCGCAAGGGGGAGATTCTAAAAAACTGTTCAGTTAAGTTGACGACTGGTAAAACTAAACCACCCGCCAGACATACTGAGGCCACCTTGCTTTCGGCCATGGAACATCCTGGAAAATTAATCGAAAACCAGAAGCTACGGGAGGCGATGGACCAAAGTCATGGGTTGGGGACGCCAGCAACGCGTGCTGAAATTATTGAAAAGCTTTTCAATTCATTTTATATGAATCGACAGGGCAAAGAAATCATCCCTACATCTAAAGGGATTCAACTGATCAGTTTAGTCCCACCCGAACTAAAGTCGCCAGAACTAACCGCCAAATGGGAACAACAATTGACAGAGATTAGCAAAGGCCGGATACAAAGTCAAACGTTTCTGACTGGAATCAGGGGGTATGCCACTCAACTCGTATCAACTGTTATCGGCAGTGCACAAACCTTTAAGCATGATAATTTGACGAGAAACAAGTGCCCAGAGTGCGGAAAGTTTCTGCTTCAAGTTAAAGGGAAGAAAGGCGAGATGTACGTCTGTCAAGATCGTGAGTGCGGTTACCGGAAAGGGATATCTCAAACATCGAACGCCAGGTGTCCGGAATGTCACAAAAAAATGGAGCTGAAGGGGGACGGAGAAAATAAAATGTTCTCCTGCGTTTGCGGGCATCGGGAGAAACTTTCGGCCTTTACCAAACGAAGAGAGGCTGAAAAGGGTAATATAAATAAGAGGGAAGTTAGCTCATTCTTGCAGAACCAAAATGCGAGCGGCTCGATCAATACGGCGTTAGCAGATGCGTTGGCCAAGTTGAAATAAAAAGAAGACACCTAGGTGTCTTCTTTTTATTTCAACTTGGCCAACGCATTAGGGTGAGCAATTTAGATGTTGACGATGCTTTAATCAAAGCTAGGGCTTGTCCGATGATCTCCTCTTTCAGGATTCGAGTGTTAAGTAAGACATGCGATAATCCTTGGTTGGATATGGTAACCAATGTTCACACCACTCAGTTACATATAGGATGTAGAGGGAAAGATAATAATAAATGTTATGTATTATCAATGATGTAATTATTTATTATAAAACATCAGAAATTATTAACAAAATTTATTGTATATTAGAAAATATTAGTAATTATGTATAACATTAATGTATTTATTTATGCAAAATATATTTTTTTGGTGTAATAAACACATTAATGAGGTATAATAATTTTGTTAAAATGATAAGGAAAGGAGATGCGATAGGAAATTCATATGTGTTCCAGGGATCTCCATCCTTTATGAGGGAACATTTTGTTTTCTCCATGAGATTTAAAGGAACAAACCGAGCAGAGCTTGCGTTGTAGTAATACAGAAGTAATTTTTGGAAAACATTGCAAGGATTATTTATATCTATTAATACAAGGTAATTAGGATGTATCCACAATCAGAAGGAGGAAAAAAGATGTTTCGCAAAAAGACAAAATCCCTAGTTGCCCTAAGTCTGCTTTTATCCGCTCTAGTCGTTGTAAGCGGGTGTGGCAGCAAACCGGCACCAACTACTCCCACCCCCGCAGCAACAGATAGTAAAGAACCTATTAAGATTGGTTTCTTGGGTGCCAAGACTGGGGATGTGGCTATCTATGGCTTGAATACATTGAAAGGTCTAAATATGGCCATTGCCGAACTTAACAAAGACGGTGTTCTTGGACGACAGGTCCAACTGGTAGAAGAAGATAATGCTGGGCAAAAGGATCAAGCGATTAACATTACAAATAAGCTCATAAGCCAAGACAAAGTTGTAGCTATCATTGGTGATCCTACGACTGGTATTACCCGTGTAGCCGGCTCCATTGCTAACACCAAAAAGACTGTTATCATTTCCGCGGGTTCTACCGGAACGAACGTTGTGGAAATCGGACCCTATGTTTTCCGAGACACCTTGTTGGACACGATTGCTGCTCCAGCAACCATGAAATACGTAATTCAGGAAAAAGGCTGGAAGAATGTTGCCTTAATTACTTCAAAGAATAACGATTATAGTGTATCCCTGTCCAAAATCTTTTCCGACGCTATTGTTGCTAACGGTGGTAAAGTAGCTATTGAAGAATTTATTCAGGACAAAGACACTGATTTTAGTGGTCAAATCACTAAGATTAAAGCGGTAAAACCGGATGTAATTGTCTTTTCTGGTTATTATACTGAGGGAGCTTTGATTATGAAAAAAGCTCGTGAAGTAGGAATCCAGGCTGTTATGGTCGGAGGAGACGGTCTCCAGGGAGACGATTTGATGAAAATTGGTGGAGCAGCAGTGGAAGGCTCTATCTCTTATGCAGGTTTCTCTCCTGAACAACCAACTCCAAATACTGAAAAGTTCATCAATGCTTACAAAGCAAAATATAGCAATGAATTGCCTGACCTCTTCGCTGCCCAAGGGTATGATGCTTTGATGCTGGTTGCCAAGGCTATTAAAGATGCCAAGAGCGCAGACCCAGAGAAGTTTAAGGATACCCTCGCTGTAACCAAGGCTTACGATGGCGTATCAGGCACTATCACATTCCAAGCTTCCCGTGAACCAATTAAGAGCCCGGTATATCTGCTAGAAGTTAAAGGCGGTAAGTTTGCTCTTCTGAAGAAAGTCCCAGTCGAAGTAAAATAAAGTGAATGAATTTTCCCTTGGCTTATGTTCCTTAACCATTAGTTTAGTAGCAGCACAAGGTCCCTTGGATCAGTGCTGCTACTAATTTATAGATTTCGTTACTACGTCTCTTTAGTTTAAGGAGGGGGCCAATGTTTAATAATTTAATGCAGCAACTGATCAATGGGCTCGCCCTTGGTAGCATTTATGCACTAATCGCCTTAGGCTATACTATGGTGTATGGTATTATCGGCATGATTAATTTCGCGTATGGTGAGATATTTATGTTTGGCGCATATGCCGGTTTAGTTTTAGCATTGACTAATTATGTCAATGTCTACGTAGCATTGTTAGGCGCTACGTTCATTACCATGGTGCTCGGGGTAGTAATCGAACGGATTGCTTATAAACCGCTGCGTCGCTCCTCACGACTTTCGGCCTTGATCAGTGCGATCGGGGTATCCATCTTTTTATCTTCCCTTATGGTTCGAGTAAAGGGTCCCAATACAAGGGGTTTCCCGAAACTCTTTGAAAATAGAATTTTTGAGATAGGAAATTTTCAGATTACCATTTACCAGATTGTGATTATCGGAGTCGCCGCTCTCTTGATGCTCGGGTTACATCTTTTTGTAAATTATACTAAAACTGGTCGGTCAATGCGAGCCTGTTCTCAGGATCAAGATGCAGCGAAGCTGATGGGTGTGAATGTTGATCGAGTTATTTCTATAACTTTTGCCATTGGATCCGGTTTAGCCGGTGCGGCCGGAGTATTAGCAGGTATTTATTTTAACGCTGTTCAGCCATATATGGGCCTCATGGCTGGTCTTAAAGCCTTTGCTGCTGCAGTTCTCGGAGGAATTGGAAGCATTCCTGGGGCTATGATCGGCGGACTGGTAATCGGCTTAACTGAAATAATGGGCATCACCGTGAATTTATCTGAGTACAGGGATGCCTTTGCCTTTGCTATCCTTATATTGGTGCTTCTGTTCAAACCATCAGGAATCATGGGACGTAAAGCCAATAAAAAGGTGTAAGGAGGGTATGGCTTTGAAGAAATTATTAAGTAATTGGATTACTCAAGCTTTGCTTTTCCTTATAGTGCTTGGCTTGACAGCGTACGTCTCACAAATCATCAATAATATTACTCCGCCCTATGTACTGACCATTTGCTTATTCATCGGTATTAATCTCATAATGGCTTTGGGCTTGAACCTGATTACGGGGGTAACGGGCCAGTTGTCAATAGGACATGCTGCTTTTATGAGTATCGGGGCTTATGCTTCGGCGATTGCAACTGTGAATTATCACATACCCTTCTTACTTGGAATATTTATTGGTGGCCTCATAGCAAGTCTAGTTGCTATTATCATTGGATTTCCAACCCTGCGTCTGACGGGGGATTATCTGGCGATTGCCACTCTGGGATTTGCCGAAATTGTAAGGGTTGTGTTTACTAATCTTAAAATAACAAATGGGGCCGTTGGTTTCCTGGGAATTGAGGGAGCAACAACCTTCCCAATCGTTATGACTATTGCGGTACTGACAATATTCGCTATGGTCTGGCTTGAAAATTCCCGTAATGGACGGGCAATGCTAGCTATACGGGAAGATGAGGTTGCTTCTTCTGCGGTGGGGATTAATACTACTCTGTATAAGATTCAGGCCTTCGCTATTGGCTCTTTTTGTGCAGGGGTGGGTGGAGCATTGTTTGCTCATACCACTACGTTTATTCAACCAACTGATTTTGGTTTCCTCAAGTCAGTGGATATTTTAAGTATTGTTGTTCTGGGTGGTTTAGGGAGTATTCCTGGTACGATTATCGGTGCGATTGTCCTTACTGCAGCTCCGGAAGTCCTGAGACCACTGTCCAACTATCGGATGATGGTTTATGGTATCCTGTTGATTGTAATTATGATTTTCCGGCCCTATGGTTTAATGGGCGGAGTAAACTTAAGGCAGGCCGTTCGTCGGGCAATCATGTGGCCCAAGAAAAAACAGACCGGACGGGGGGAATAAGGGTGAGCCTACTAACTTTAGACAATGTTACCATCCGATTTGGCGGTCTGACAGCAGTTGATACCTTAAACCTAGGAGTAAAACAGGGCGAAATTCTTGCTTTGATCGGTCCCAATGGAGCGGGTAAAAGTACTGTGTTTAACTTGATCACGGGAATATATAAGCCTACCGAGGGTGCGATATCGTTTGATGGCAAACCTTTGAGTGGAATCACTACCCATAAGATTGCAGATATGGGTATTACTAGAACCTTCCAGACTATCCGCCTATTTAGTGAACTTTCTGTTTTGGATAATGTTAAGATTGGTGCCCACAGTAGAGGAAAAGCTGGCTTGTTTCAGTCCTTTATGAGGTTGCCAAGTATGAAACGTGAAGAAACCGAACTGGAAGAGAAATCGATTAAGGCCTTGGAATTTCTGGATTTGGCAGCAAAACGTGAGGAAATGGCCAAAAATCTCTCGTATGGTGAACAGAGACGTTTGGAAATTGCTAGGGCTTTAGTGTCCAAGCCAAAAATCCTTCTGTTAGATGAGCCAGCTGCTGGGATGAACCCTCAGGAAAAAGTAGTCTTAATGGAAATGATTCGCAGAATACGCGATACTGGGATTACGATATTTCTAGTTGAACACGATATGAAGTTGGTTATGAATATTTCTGAGAGAATTGCAGTGCTCGATTATGGCAAAAAGATTGCTGAGGGAACGCCACTTGAGGTTCGCAGCAACAAAGCTGTTATCGAAGCATACTTGGGCTCCGGTCAATTTAAAAGTAGAATCCGGCGCTAGAGAGGAGACCAAGACATGTTGAAGTTAGAAAAAGTTGATGTAAGCTACGGCTCAATTAAGGCTTTGCATGGTATTTTCCTAGAAGTAAAAAAAGGGGAGATTGTTGCCTTGATCGGCGCCAACGGAGCTGGAAAGAGTACAACCCTGCGCACAATCTCAGGACTTTTAAAACCATCCAATAAAGAAAGTAAGGTTGTATTTAAAGAAGAGTATATTTATGGAATACGTGAGGGAAGCCGAAAATACGAAAGCATGCCTCCTTACAAAATTGTGGAGATGGGCCTGTCCCATGTACCAGAAGGGCGTCATGTTTTCCCAGATATGTCAGTTTACGAAAACCTTCTTATGGGGGCTCACAGTCGTAAGGGTAAGCCTGGACAGTCTGATTTCGACCGAGTGTACCATCACTTCCCCAGGCTTAGGGAGAGAATTAAACAGGTGGCAGGTACCTTATCCGGTGGGGAACAACAAATGCTAGCCATGGGCAGGGCCTTGATGGCTAGTCCAGACTTACTAATTTTGGATGAACCGAGCATGGGCTTAGCACCGATGTTAGTCGAGGAGATCTTCCACATTATTGAAGATATTAATTCAGCAGGAACAACGATTCTCCTGGTAGAGCAGAACGCTCACCTTGCCCTTGAAATTTCTAACCGAGCCTATGTACTGGAGACCGGAGTGATTGTACTAGATGGTCTTGCTCAAGATTTGGCTAAAAATGAAGCGATTCGTAAATCATATCTTGGAGAATAGGTTTGCCTGAAGACATAATTTTGCCTCTCGCTTCAATAGCGAGGGGCATTATCTGATCAACTTATTAGGTGAATTTCTGTTTTGGGAGTATCTGTGCCTAGTTTCTGGTTGGGGTTAATGTGTTTACCCAATCTTTGGGTGCCTCCCATTTTAGGATATTTTTCCATGAAATTCTGCCCAATAGTTTAGGCCCAGTCTTGGTTTTGGCTACATTGGACTTTGGTAATGCCATTCTTCTTTTCTCAGGCTTAAGTTTCTTGGGTCTTGGTTCCCCTCCGCCTACCCCTGAATGGGGAGCAATGGTTGCGGATGGTGTCTTGAATTTCAACTACTGGTGGATTGGGGCCTTACCTGGACTGGCAATTCTGAGTATGGCAGTAGGAGCCAACTTCATTGGCGACAGTTTGAGGGACTTTCTTGATCCTAAACTGAGAAAGGAACTATAATACCATGCCATACCCTATAAGATCGATATCACCGAATGTATTATTACCCCCTGTTGATTTGAGCAATCCGTGGAGCATTCTGAATTACAGGTAGAATTAGCAACTGGTAAACTTTCCTACATTTGATAAAGCCGGTTGCCGACGGCTGTGAGAGAAGTCCGTGACTGACGTTTAATCTATGTCGTTTGTTTTAGCTGTTTAGTTGTGCAATAAAAAATAGGTGTGGGCCAGACGTATTGTATATGATATGCTCTGGCCTTTGTATTTTTTTGGGTTATTTCTTATTATAAAAGGAAATGAAGTGAAGACGTGGAAGTAATTAGAAAAAGCGCGTCTATTGTTAAAACTCCAATCCAAATTATCTTACACAAGACCTTTATCTATTGCGTAGATTATATTGTCAGAGTATATCTATCTTTATATTAGCTCAGAAAGGAAGAGAATACAGTGACTAAGCAATGTCCACACCAATGGACTCAGGAAGCTCCTTTTATCTCCAATTGGCTTCAACAAACTCCTCATGCTCCGCCGTGGACGCCACAAAGTCAACCTTTTACTCCCAATCTGGTTATACCTTCAACAGCTACACTGCCAATATGCATCCCACTTGAGATCAAACAAATAGATCCACGTACGGTATTAGTTTCAGTTTCTATCCCTGCCGAATCAGTTTTTACCTTACCTACGAAAGCACTGGAAATTAAAAAGATTAATAAGAACCTAAAAATAACACAATGTCGATTTTTTAACTTTGTTCCACAAATACCCGGTATGCCACACGATACCCCCAAATTGTTCCTGGGAGGTTTTGTACGTAAAGACATTCAATATTCTGAAGTGGTTCAACAAACCGCCACGACCGTAGAGGGGGTAATTAAGGATTTTATTGTGAAAATACCTATTTCTTGTGTGATTGACCTCGGCCGTACCCTAGTAACTCCACCCACCCTTTTTGGCAAGCAAGCTGAATACGAATATTCTGACCTCACGCTTCCTCCTTCAGGGTTTACATTGAAAGACAAGTTGCCGTCAAGCGACTTCGTAGAGTTTAATGTTGTAAACCAGCAATTTTTTAACCTATTACCTAACTGTGAGCTTATCTTCAGTCAGATTAATGAAATGAATAATGCCCTTGACCGCATTCCGTTACATGGTGGACCTTTAGAAGAAAGTGTTTTCCAAACAATCCAAGAAAAGATGATAATTTTAATTCAACTACGGCTTATTTTCCCAACCATAATTGAGCCTCCAACAACAGGTAGCCTCCATAGAGAATAGAATTTTGTCACAATCTTACATGAAATATATAAAAAAGAGCCTCATCAGGCTTTTTTTTTGTGGTTTATATTTTAAATGACCTTTGCTTCAAACCTACTTCATAATTTATGTAGCTTAAAATAGTTTGTCCTCACCAAAATTGCTGGTTGTACATAAGATGTTATGTAATCATTAGGAAATATATACAAATATGAAGGGAAGATGTAAAATTGAGTAATGTTTATCAATGTTCACGGTGCTGTCCAACATCAACATTTGTCCCCGGTTGGGCGCAACAAACTCCAACTCCGGTATGTCCTCAACAACCGGTGCCGGTTACCCCCAATCCGGTTATCCCAAGTACTGCAAGCCTTCCGACGTGCACCCCTCTGCAAGTAGTTCAACCAACTCCTACTACGGTATTAGTAACTGCATCAATCCCTGCCGAAGCAATTATTACCTTACCGGCAAAAGCACTAGAAATAAAAAATATTAGAAAGCGCCTTAAAATAACTCAAAGCCGTTTCTTCAATTCTCCGCCTCCAGTAGCCGGTGTGCCACTAGATACTCCCAGATTGTTTTTAGCCGGCTTTGTGCGCAAAGACATTCAATTTAGCCAAGCAATCGCTCAAACTGCAACTACGGTTCAAGGTACCATTAATGATTTTGTCATTGATGTGCCCTGGTCGTGTGTTCTTAACCTCGGTACGACAATTACAGTACCGCCGACCCTTTTTGGGCAACAGCTAGAATATGAGTTTTTAAGCACCACGACGCTTCCTGCAGGGTTTGCCCCCAAAGATAAGCTGATCTCCGGTGATTTAACTGAGTTTAACCAAATCAGCACTGAGTTCCTGAACACATTACCGACAGTATCACTTGTATTCAGTCAAATCAATGAAATGGATGAAGCACTCGACCGGGTGGCATTACAGGGAGGACCCTTTGAAGAAGGGCAATTCACAAAGATTCAAGAAAAAATGATTATTTTGGTTCAAGTGCTGTTAACCTTCCCACAGTAATTACTACAACGACAAGCGGTTAGCTAATCACAGCAGGTTTTAAAACTCTAATAATGGGGCTGTTGCAAAAACGAACAGAGTTCGTAAGCATCAGCCCCTAATTTTTAAAAAAACCGCGGGTCCACAAGAACCCGCAGTTAGCGTATAATTAAGTTATGCTAAAACCAAATTACACACTAATGCGAGAAATGCCAAGAAAGCGTAAAAGAACATCCTTCGCAACGGACGCTGCTCAAGAATCGAATCGCGCGCTGAAAGTGGCTCTCGCCCTGATAGAAAAGGAGCAAAGCCAGTGACCACAAAACTTATTGACATACGCGGCGGTAAAATCGCCGTTGTGAGACTTCTACGGTGACAAGTTGATAATCGGCAAGTTTTGCCAGATTGCGGCAGGCATGGAGTTCATCATGAACGGCGCGAACCACAAGATGAACGACGTGAGTACTTTCCCGCTCTGCATTTTTTTGAAAGTGTAGGTGTTCGGGAATGAAGACAACGAAGAAGGAGGCGTCTAAAGAACTGGATGCAGTTCAAAAGGCGCCTCCTTTTCTGTGCTCAAATAGCTTACGCCACCGGTGGATCGTAGAGATCGTTGGTGGTCATATCAATCACCCTGATATCCCGTATCGCAGCCAGTTCGCCACTGGGGCTGTTAAAAATATTCTTGGCTATAACTGTTTCCATCACGGTCTGGGCCTCAGACAGCGTCAGGTTCTCCCTCGGCTGGGGGACGGAAATAATGAAGGATTTGCCGCCGGTGGTAAGAAAAGTTAGCTTAACACCTTGCTTGTAATAATCGCCATTTTAATCACCTCCT
>LOEW01000099.1 GCA_001516045.1 Desulfosporosinus sp. BRH_c37 | reverse complement strand
ATATTTTTGATCAGACTTCTGGGGTTTAACCCCATCTCTCTAGCCATTTTCAGGGTTTCGTCGTTCAGTCTGCATTTCTTTTTTGCTTCAGCCCATTCGGCATCCTTTTTTAGATTACTAACCATATAGTGTTCCTTTCTTCGCGCAATTCTTATAGCCTTAAAGTCATCCTAATATCTCGTACAACCTTATCAACGCCTCGTCCGGCTACCTTTATGCGATAATTTGCTTTAGAGTAAAAACGACCAAAATACTTAAGATCTAAGCTAATATCATGCAAATAATGTGTCTTTTCTGACTCCGTAAGGTCCATTTTCGCTAATGGATTTGAATATTGATCAAAAAACTCCAGCCGTTGCACAATGTTCTTAGCTTACCCCACTGAGAAATAATCGCATTTACTAGTCACGCTTTCTTAGCTTTTCTTTATCAATCTGTTAGATCCTATCTTCTTCGTCTAAGCGTCGTTCAATCTCTTCATCAGTCAAGTCAAATTGGCGAGCGTATTCCCGTGCCCGTTGTCTCTGGGCATAATAATCCTGTTTGCGTTGCTCTCTTTCAAGTAAAGGATTCTGCTTCCTACGCCCTACATTTCGTAAACTTCGATAAATAACGTAACTGATGAGTGAAGTGAATAGCAGCATGATAATACTCTCAAGTGGATTTCCAAAGCCAAAACCTATAATCACACTATTCACCTCCGAAAAGTCTTGTTTCCTTATATTCTACCATAGTGGTACTTAAGCATTCTAAAGAATTTTCTTCGCTTCGTACGCAGAAACCGGTGCCAGCCTGCTTACGTATGCTTCTTCAAACGATATACCATGACGTAGAAGACCATCTGTAAACTGATAATTCAAATTTATAATTTAGGGGTGTTTCATGGAGGAAACTATAATTAAGGCCATTGTAAAGGCCCGAGCTACACAAGTAAAGCAAAAAAAAAATCAACCGTTCGGTTGATTTAGAAGGTGTAATTTCATAAAGAACACTTTCTAGGAAATGGCACCTCTTTTGTTTTGGGTTCGGAGAGCTTGAAGGGGTAATTCGACGCTTCTCTTAGCGATAGGGCCTTTTATTCTACAAAGCACTTTTGGGCTAGAATTGGGTCATGCGAAAATAGTTTTAGAATTGCGATATTCAATGTAGTACATAAAACTTAATGATTTGTTTAATTCGTCCTATTATCATAGTAGCTTTTCGTGTCATTAGTCCAAAATAATCCCCAATTTTTTTGGCTATATAACTGGTGTCCGAATTAAATTCTGACGCCGGTTTCCTCTATAACATGACAGGATGCACAGGCGGAAAAATTGCGCTGCAATTAACACCGTTAATCTATGGACAGTGCCCTTTGGCGGAAAAGCGAATTGCTGACAAAAAATTGCCCCACACTTCCATAGTGTAGGGGATAGCTTTTTCTGATTCGACAGGCACTGGTGCTCCCATGCCCCCTATAGAGAGCATACCCCTCCCTTGATCAGTAGTCTCAATCTTTTAACAGTTTAACTTCGTCTTGACCTTCTTCCGGGACTCCTTAGAGGATCACTGCCTGGGAATCTGAGTTCTTGTTGGAGGCATCACTGCCTGGGTGTATGTCAGAATCCGCACTGGTGCGGAATTCCGGACCCCCATGTGGCACTTCGTGCCACACCATCAAATGGACGAAAAGGTTGGAATAGGTTGCTATAAAAACGTTACCCTCGTGAGATACTTTTGCTATGCCTAGGTCGAAATGGCTTGGTACATTTGAACCCGATGTTATAGACTGATTAAGGCTTCCGCTTTACAAATGATCACAATCCACAATAGAACTTTATCATAAAAAGTCTGCATGTAAAGTTCTGCCCTAAAGGTATGGAACGGGGCACGGTTTCTCTAGTAGATCCAGGGATTTAGCAAAAGGGTTAAATGAGCATGGCAAGGGCTTCACCGGATAGTGGGCGGCCTTGAGGGCGAAAGCGTCCACGGCGAACTCGTCGCTGGTTGTGAGGGAATTATTTCACTCTTATCCTTGCGCTTGCGGACCTCCGCCGCAACCCGGGTGCCGGAAATACCGGGTATGCCGATATTCAGAAGCAAGATGTCAAAGCGCCGTTTTGGTCAAGGCTTTCGAGAAATAGCAGCGGATTGTCGTAAGTAGAAATATCGACCTGGTCATCACGTCTGCCCGCAAAATATTGCTTGGCGGCATCTTTGATTTGAGCCTGCTGGTCGAGTAAATCGTCGCAACTGCGAAGTATAGGTTCACCTCTTATCTCTGTCGTTGTCTTTCTGTTGCTTTCGCTTTGATATGCTTCAAGGTACGCCCCGGCTCTTGCCCCCATTTTTACATTGGGTATACTGTCTTCCTTGCCTAAGATTGGGCTTCACCGAAATTGAGGAATCTTAGGGATATCTAATTGGTTTTTAAGTCTTTTCTTAGGGGCATATTTCAACGATTCCTTATTACTTTGATACTTCGAGAACGTGTCGTTGATTCCTCTTATATTACCCGTAGCCCTACTATAGACTATCTCAAATCCCTTCTCGGGACATTTGAAAATGGCACTTCCGATTGTCCTACTTTTTATGCTTTAACCTAGGGTTTTCAATTTCTATTATGCTTATAATATTTTATAACTCTACTTTCCTTAAAATTTTTCCGTATGGATGAGATGTATCTTTATCTGCAACAATTTCTAATTTATTATCAACAATCATCTTTTTGATGCGCAAGGCATACCAGCCATCTCCAACTCCTAAATGATATTTCCCCAAAATAGTGCCAATTAGTTGAGCCATAACAAATTCTCGGTCGGGAATATTTTTAATAATGATATGGTCGTAAAAATCTTCGGGAACAGAAATCAATTTACCATTGACCAAAGCCCGCAATGGTGCATTCTCAGCTTTTAGATCATTCCAAAGACTGCTTTGCAAGCGTTTTTCGATGTTAGTCATTTCACGCTCCAAAGACAAGAAACTATAAAACTGTCCTGGTGAAAGTTCTGCCCAATCAGTACAGGACTGTATCACCTTGTCAGAGGTTTCCCAATATTCAGGTAGTAAAATTATACTAATTTTGCATTCAATGTTTCGTAAAGCATCACAAAGAAAAGCACAAGCACAAGCCGAAAATGGTGTATTACTTTTCCAAACTCGTATAGGTTCTCCGTTTTTTGCGGTGCTAAGTAATTAATGAATCATCGGGTTTCCTTTTATCTTCAGTTTGCTCCATAACACTCTTTAAGTCTTGTAAGTCTAACAGATTAACAGCGATACAAAAAAAACTCTTTCGTCGCCCATCATCATAATTCATTAACAAGCCTTTCAGTAATTCGACTTTGATGTTCAGTTCAGCTTCATAAGCATCTAATCCAATGTTTTTAACCTTATCAAAATCCGTTAATTGGTTCTTATGAGTAATAAAGGAGTCTGTATTGTCAACGCCTTCAAATTTCTTGCAGGGATATTCATCACACAGATAGCAATATTCAATTCCGTGTCGTTGGCTACAAGATAAAACACCACATGTAGGATGTTTTGATGAAAAATCTTCCCCTACACAAATCAGTCAAGCTTCTAATTCAATGCGAGAAGTCTCCACGCAATCATAGCATAATAACCATTTTTCTTAACTGTGCTTTACGTTTATCCGAATTAGCAAGCTTAGATATCGACCAAGTGGATAATGAAGTTATTAGTGTCGTTGGCAAAGGGAACAAGGAACGTAGAATCTATTTGACTCCAGCTGCCAAAAAATCGATTAATAAATGGATTCAAATTCGGAGCTCCTTCGATATACCTACCAATGCACTGTTTATTTCAAGAAACAACAGGCGGATGACAACCAAAGCTATTCAAAATGTCGTAAAGAAATATGTAATTGCTTCAGGACTCGATCCGAAATACATATCCGCCCACAAACTTCGCCATTATGGTGAGAGATATAAAATGGTGAGTAATTTTATTTAATGCTGTAGATTCAGGCATTTAGATCGGCATCGGAGCAAAACACTCACCATTTTATGTATAATCATCCTTATCAGACAAGCATTATTGCTGTTTTAAGGAGGATGATTATACCTGCCCGGAGACCAGTGGCATGGTATGCACTCGTTGAGAAGCACACTAGCGGGGAACATGCTCGAAATAAAATCACCGCTGCCCATTATATCGGAAGCCCTAGGGCATCAGTCTGTCAACACTACAAGTATCTACCTCAAAATCGACATTGAAGGGCTGCGCAAATGTGCGCTTGATCCGGAGGAGGTGTTTGCCTGTGAAAACAGCCTATGAATGGAAAAGCTGGTTTGCGGAAGCCGCACAGAACTACATCTCACTCAAGCAGCAGACCGGAATGAAATTCGAAATTCAGGAACGCTATCTGCGGCACTTCGACACATTCTATTACAGCAACGGCTTTGAAGGAAGCGCGTTGACATAAATTTTATGTAAAGCTTTACATAACGTTTATGCCAAGGCAGACACAGAGACGCGTCGAAAAGTTCTGGAGGCGGCATATGTGGACATCCTGCCGACAAGTGAACTACCGGATTGGTCCGAACGACAAAAACCTGATGGACTTCCTTATCTCACTTGGAAGGCAATGATAAAATGGTGAGTGATTCGATGGGCAATCTGCTGTTCTGACTGGTTTGCTGTCACCACTCACCATTTTAAAAGACTCACCATAATGACACAAATGGGGAGCTCCCCATTTTCGTCATACAGCAGCCACATTATTGTACAAGTATGGACGGGTTGATATACGATCACTTCAGCAAATTATGGGACACGAAAGCGTGGCCACAACCGAAATTTATACGCATATTGATGAACATCAATTGCAATCTGCTGTCAATTCAAACCCGCTTGCTATGATGTTTAACTAATTACCAAGCACATCTGCGACTAAAGTTTTAATATTTAAAAGTTTATATTTGTTCCTATATGTCTGTAAACTATACGGCACCTAAAACTCAGTATTATCAGGATGCTATTTAAATACCCCAAAATTAGAATTTCATCTCTATTTGTACTCTGCCAGTTTATTTATTCGCCTGATAACTGTTGATTTCTTAACTAGATTTACGAGATCAGAATGTTTATTAAACCTAGATTGTATGGAAAGCTCAACTATCTCCGGGCTATTCTCCCATAAGATCGGATATTTTCTTTTTATAAAACTAATCAAGGCTTCTTTTTCTTTAGTATTAGGAACAATCGGTGCCATTGGAATTGCTATGGGGTCTTCTCTTTTGCTTAATTCCTCCGCGCTTGCTAATCCAAAATGGTGTATGTTGTAAGACTTGCTCACTTTCTCCTCCATAGTCAGTATATACTGACCATGCCCATCAAGTTGAATCCTGTCAAACCCAACATAGATTAACCGCAAAGGTTTTCTGTTTTCAATCTCGTAAAACAGTTCAACTACTAGGACTGACTCATTTGCTAGCATTGGTACCGCTTTATAGTTCGACTTCTTTAAAACCGGGACTGGGTACACCTCGCCTTCTCCGCTAATAAAAAGAAATTTAATTCCGCTCAAAACTCTTCACCCTTTACTAAGGATTTATGAGATAATATAAACGTTGTTTATTTATCGCCAGAGGTTTAATACTATATCTCCTCCTGATATTAGCCCCATTTTAACATAATGTATATCGGTTCAATAATCCCTATCTGACATCGATGTCGTTGATACCTAAAATTTGTAAGGTTAGAGTTAATTTCTTACTTTATTCGCCACTATCGTCTTCTTGTAACCGATCGCAACATGATGATGCAAAATTTACTTTAAACAAAGGAATCTCCCACATGCCGGTTTGAACCGAGAGCAGGGAATCTTTGGATTGTTTTTAAAAGATCTTCCTTAAGAGAAACGCCCAAGGAAACTTTGATCAGCAGCAGCTAGTTCCAATCCATCTCACTCAATGTTGTTTTTATATATGGTTTTACTTTCTGGTCTTCAAAAAACAAAGGTTTTGTTATCCGATAGCTCATTCATATAAACAAAATTAAGTCTATTAAACTTTTTGATTTCATCCAAATTTTCAACCGCGTTTTCAGCCATGAAACGCACCATTTCACCGCGAGCCATTTTAACATAAACTCCTTTTTCTATAACTATACTGCCGATCAGTTCACTGAATCTGCAGGTAATGTAATTAATGTCGGCTGTCAGGTATTTCTCAACAGTTTTACTGTATTCAGTAGAAGCAAGATTCAAAATCGTGGTATTCTGCACAGAATTATTACCTTCTTCTATGCTATTGATTTAACAGTCGAAAATTCTCTATCTACTCACTCCACAAACCTCTAAATGTTATAATTATAATAATAGCACCATAATTCCTATCAATAAGAATGCCGGTGCAATTGTCATAACATTCATAAAGCTCCATTAATTAGGTTGTTGGCTGAAGACCAAAACAATAATTTCAGTAGTATTAAATTCAACTATAATTGTTCTTCTAAATGATTAACGCTTTTTAAAAAACTGCCATTAAGTTTTTTAAGTCTCCTTTCCAATTTGATAAATTGTGTACTCAAAATATCAGTAGTATTTACCTTAGTGAGTACTACCCGAGCATTAATACTAAACCCATTTAAATCCATCAAATATTGGTTAATAGTAGCATCTATTTGTTCTATTGCGTGTACTAGATCCCTTCCCTTAAGTTCTATAAAATAAGCCCTTTTTTCTTCTGAATTTACCAAAAGAAAATCACACCTACATCCAGAAGTTATTAGACAATTATCCACAATGCAGATATGTATTAATTTACCTTGTTGATTACTTCCTACATATTTTCGCTTGTGTTCTTGAACTACTACTATTTTTCTCCATCCCCATTAACACATCTTTTATTCTCTAATAAATTCTTCATTAATCCTCCAAATTATACAACTGATAATATTCTTCATTAATTTCCTTAGATACTGAATCAATTCTCTCAGTCATTAACAGCCCTAACTCATCGTCAACTAAATTTTCCAGCATACCTTTGTTAACGTAATAAGCCCCTACTTTATCAGCTGCAACGTGAAATTCTTTCCTTACTATTTTCGAAACATCATCGGGTTTCATTTGTGCAATTTTATTTGCATAAAGTAAGTTATTAAACGATGATAGAATATATGGACTATGAGTAGTAATAACAATTTGATTACCATTTATATTTCCCATTAAAAAAATCAAGTCAATTAACTGTTTTTGAGCTTCCGGGAACAAATGGGCCTCAGGTTCTTCAATTACAGCAAAAATCTCTTTATTGTCCAGAATCAACAAGAAAATCAAATGCAATATCCAAATAACTTCCTGCTGCCCAGATGAAGAATATGAGAGCTTAACATATTTATTATTGCTGAAATAAATCTTTTCACCATCTGCATCGCTAATGTAATTACCTTTTAAGATCGCTTTTACTAAATTCTCTGCAAGCTTTACTTTTTCAAAATCTATAACATCTTGTGTAAGCTTTTTCTTGTCCATTAAAAGTTCAGAAAGACTTTTATTGAATATTGATTTGCTATGATTTATTCTTTCTAAAAAAGCCATCATTAAATAATCTATTTTATCTGGATTAATTGTTTGAAGTTGTTCTGATAGTGTTGCCAGTATACTTCTACCAGCAGGTATAAATATAAGATCTTTATTTTCTTCGAACAAACTATTAGCTAACGATCTGATTGTATTAAAAATAGAACGTTTTTCAAATTCCACTTCAAGTAATTCGCTTATAGGTAAAAAAGCAGTACCTACTTTACGCTTTTCAGAAAATTGCTTAGCTATGTTTACTATGTTCTCAAATTCACGTTTAAAATCCGGACTAAATGAAGGTGTAATATACTTTTTATTTGATTCTAATGTTATTTTTATGCTAACACCAGGCTTGAATTGATATTCGAGGTATATCTCATCCAGATGATAAGTTGGGCCCCAAAATCTTAAATATTTGCTTCTTATTAATTTTCCGAATGTGCCCTGGGCCTTCTCAAAATTATCTTTTTCAATTGATTCAAGTATGTATCTAATTAAGTCATCTCTCAATGACTTAAAAAAATATATACCTTTACTAACGGTACTTTTCCCACTAGCCTGTGGACCGATAAATACTAGATAATCTTTAACAAATAATTCACAATTTTTAATTGGACCAAAATCTTTAATTATAATTTTCTGCATCAATTTACCCCTCCCCTATACAATAGGGTAATTCATATTTACCCAAGTTACATCATAACAGTTTAGTATAACACTGTTTTGCAATAGTATTCGTTACCGAATTTCCAAATCCTGCAACATTAAAACTTTTCCATTGCCTATCGCGGGGGTTTGGAATGTTATTTGTTTCGTTAAAATCCCATTTAGTGAACTTCTAATTATCCTACTAACTATGACTTAGCCTAAGCTAATATCAGCTTCCAGTTATAGACATTATCAACACTTGATCTTGTTGATTCCGTCTTTACCAAAATCAGGATTCATTGCCTAGTTGGTAATCGTAAACCTACACTTCGGATAATTGTTACACCTTTTAAAATCTCCATATTTACCCTTTCTCGTGAGTAACTCCCCACCACATTTAGGACAACTATTAGCGCCAATATGGTTCGCTACTTCAGCTTTCTTTTTATGTATTCCTTCGATATGCTGAGTTCTGAGTTTTTTATCACGTGGGTCACCCGTAAGCGGAAAATCTGGCATCCTATTTCTAATAGCTC
>LOEW01000098.1 GCA_001516045.1 Desulfosporosinus sp. BRH_c37 | reverse complement strand
TCCGACTTTAGGAAACCCTAAACAATAGACGTCATCTCCTGGTTGAGTAGTTCCTATACGCAACTTTATTTTCTCAGCCACCCCGATCACACTGATTCCGAGCCCAGTTTGCTGCGTTTTCATGTTTTTTTCCGTGCTGATCGCCATGGGTAGAGTTTTTAATCCGGCAGATTCTAGTTCAGCGTTCACCCCCCTTAATAGTTCATCCCCCGTCGGGTACGGCTCATTAGAAATAGCCACGGTTATTAATTCTGGCACTGCCCCAGTGGATAGGACTTCCAACAATGCCACCCGTGTCGTTAACCTTCCTGTAATAGTCCAAGGAACCTTATATTCATCTAATTCCTTCATACCAATCGCACCACAGGAATCACAGGAAGCCACCAAATATTGTGCATTGTTTATCGAAACAACCTCAACATCTCGACCAAGGTATCCCAATCGTTTCACCCCCTATTCTAAAAAAGCAAATAAAAAAGTTCACAGCCTAATTTTCTTTTCGCACGTGATAAGAAAATTGACCATGAACTTTACCTTAATTCATGACTTACAACGCTACTGGCAGGTCTCCTGACTTAGAATCATTGACTCAATGCGCCTTCCCGGTTTCCCAGTGGTTAAAGCATAAGTCTCCTCTTTACAGTGGTGGGTCCGTCCGGGATTCTCACCCAGTTCCCTATTCTCCCTTTGCAGGGCACCATTAACAAACGAATATTAAAGTTAACCATATTTTAATGCAAAGATTATTAAAATACAAGATCTATTTAAGCTATTTCTTCAGTTTTCGCTTGAGTACTAAGCTACATGGATGGGTAGAAAATCTGATGATGAACATTTCTATATTCAATATACAACTTTTATCTTATTTACTCAACCATACTGACAGCCTCTTGCAATGCCCTCCGAGTGAGGGCTCTTACTAGTGCCTTTTTGTAGTAGGGAGAGCCCCCCATTTTATGAATCGGGCGTGCGGCCTGATAGGCTAATTCCGCTGCTTCCTCCAAAGCTTCTTCCACTCGGCGTCCAACCAGGACATTTTCGGCTTCTACTACCCTGCTTGGAGCAGTCCCTACTGCGTTTAAGACAATTCTTGCCCGGACACACATCCCGCCCGGTTTGTCCAAGCTGACTGACACCGCTACGCCTACCACAGGAAAATCTACTGCCTCCCTTAATCGATATTTTTCATAGGCAAACCCGGTATGAGGAGCGTTCGGGGGAATTATCACTGTTGTAAGGATGCTGTCCTCTTCTAGCTTGATCGGCTGCTTACCGTTTCCGGTATAAAGAGTTTCCAAAGACTCCTCTCTGGCTCCAGCTGGGCTAACTACCCGAATCCGGGCATCCTGAGCAATTAGGGCCGGTGCGGTATCGCCCGAGTAAACTGCATGACACACGCTACTCTTTGCAGCTACATAACAACGATCCCCGCCGGTTTTGAAGCAAGGCGGTCGGGATTGACGCCACCTATAAGACTGGTTGAAGTAATAACAACGGGTATCCAGACAAAGATTTCCGCCCAAGGTTCCCATACTCCTGTGCTGAGGCCCGGCCACAAGGGAGGCCGCCTTGGCCAAGAGTGGGGATGCTCTCTGCACTTCGGCTGATGCTTCGATGGCACTGAGCTTTGTTAACGCTCCCACTTCAAGCTCATCTTTCCGGGAAACGATACCGCTTAAACCGGAAATCCCTTTTAGATCTACAAGATAACGTAGGTCAGTGCACCGCTGCTTCAGTTTAATGATCAAATCAGTCCCGCCAGCGATTAACCCTATTTGTCCCCGGTGTTCGGTTAGCATTTCCACTGCCTCCGCTATAGTTTTTGGCTTAAGATGATTAAATTCCGGCAGGCGCATTCTTTACACCCCCTTGCTCTTTTTTCTCCAACGCTCGCAGTACTTTTTCCGGAGTAATAGGTAAGTCGGTAAACATAATCCCGGTAGCATCATAAACGGCATTGACAATAGCAGGTACTGTAGATACCTGAGTCCCTTCGGCGGATTCTTTGGCCCCGAAAGGGCCAATTGGATCATTGCTTTCGATATTGATGGATTTCATTACAGTAGGCATATCTAAAGCCGTTGGCATCTTGTAATCCAATAATGACGGGTTAAGGGTTAATCCGTCCTCAGTGAGGCATTCCTCATAAAGCGCTTGGCCCATGCCACCATAGATGGAACCATCATGCTGGCCTTCAACAATCAAGGGGTTAAACATCTTCCCTAAATCATGGCCGACGACCATTCTCTTTAACTTAACCTGCCCTGTTTCCCGATCCACCTCTACTTCGGCCACTTGGGTTCCAAAAGTATAAGTATTGGCCACATCCCCTTCACCGGTCTCCCAGTTAGGTAAAGCAATGTTTTGACCAAAGTAACCTTCGCCGATGATTACCTGTCCGGAGCCACTCTGGTAAGCCATGTGACAAAGCTTCCTGAACGGAATGGCCTTTTCGGGTGAATTTTTGCCATAAACCTGTCGGTTCCTGAATTCTAGTTCCTCCGACCCAACGTTTAACATTTGAGCGGCCACTTCTGCCAATCTTTCTCGGCATTTTCCAGCAGCAATCATTAAGGCTGGCCCGGCGGTGGAAGTGACTCTACTGCCGTAACTGCCTGGGTCCACAGGAGTCAGGAAAGAATCGACTTTGGAAACGTGGACGTCCTCAACAGCAATCCCGAAAATCTCGGCCGTCATAGTGGCCAAGACAGTTTCTGCACCTTGACCAGAATCTGTGGCTCCAGGCAGCACAGAAACTGTGCCATCCTCATGGACCTTGATGACCACAGCACAAGCAGTATGCCCATGCAGTCTAGCTCCAGACTGAAAACCATTACAGGCCAGGCCCAGGCCTCTTAAATATCTGCCGCCCTTTTCTCTCTCAGTAGCTAATTCTTGTTTGCGTTCTCTCCACTTTACGAAGTCAGTAGCTTGGTTTATTGTATCCTTCAGCCCGCAACTGGAAATATGAAACTTGTTAACCGTAACGTGGCCTGGCTCAACGGCATTCTTAAGCCTAATTTGAACGGAATCAAGCCCTAAGTCTTTGGCAATCAGCTCCAGCTGGCATTCGGCAGCAAATCTGGTCTGGGGCACCCCATTTCCTCGCTGAGCAACCGAAACAGGTTTATTTGTATAAGCCCGTACCGCATCATATTTAAAGTTGGGCATTTTGTAAGGAAGGCTAAGAAAAGCCCCGGCCAGGTAAATTGTCATCGGTCCCACAGCGGTATAGGCACCGCCATCGGCAGTCACCCTGCATTCCGTGGCTAACAAAGTTCCATCTTTTTTTACCCCCGTTTTAAGATGGATGATCATGGGATGTCGACGTCGGCCGGCCATCATGACATCTTCGATATCATAGACAAACTTAACTGGGTGACCAGTTTTTTTGGAAAGCATAACAGCAGAGTAGTCCAAGGCAAAGGTGTCATTCTTTCCACCAAAACCACCACCAACATAAGGTTGAATTACCCTGACCTTGCTCAGTGGCACTTTAAAGGCACTGGCTAGGTTCCGGTAGGGAAAGTAGGGACTTTGCTTGGAGCCCCAAAAGGTAATTTTTCCCGGTTCCTCGTAGCTAGCTATACAGGCATGAGGCTCCAAAAAACCGTGCAATACAGATTGGCTAAAAAAGCGATCCTCTCGTATATGATCAGCCTGAGCAAAGGCTGCTTTCACATCGCCGAAGTTCATATGCATTTCGGCACTGATATTCCGCTGTACATGATCGTGTATAGCCGGGGCACCTTCCCTCATCGCCTCTTCAGGATCAAACACGGCTGGTAGAATTTCGTAATCCACCCGAATTAGTTCGATGGCTTCTTGGGCAATGTCAGGATCTATGGCCGCCACAGCCGCCACCTCATCTCCTACGAAACGCACTTTATCTGGGGCCAGAGGAGACTCGTCCCTGGTATGGACCATAAAGCCATGACGAAAGCCGTTAAAATCCTTTCCGGTTATTACTCCCCGCACTCCGAGTAAACCTTCGGCCCGGCTAGTGTCAATCGATACAATTCTGGCATGAGGGTAGGGACTTCTGAGAACTTGGCCATATAGCATGCCGGTTACACTGAGGTCGGCAGCATATTCCGCCTTACCTGTAATTTTTGCTATCCCGTCAACCCGGGGGGTGGATTTGCCTAGGATTGAAAACTCGCCCATTAATGTCTCTCCTTACCTAAATTCTCGCTTTTGGTTCTGGATTCGGACTCTGCCACAGCCATAATGGCCTTAACCGGTTTGTCGTAACCGGTACAGCGACAACTATTTCCAGAAATACCTCTGCGCACCTCGAATTCTGTCGGGTTCGGGTTTTTATCCAACAGAGCTTTGGCCGACATGATCATTCCGGGAGTACAAAAGCCGCATTGGACTGCCCCATGCTCATGAAAGGATTGCTGTAGAGGATGTAATTGCCCGTCTTGTGCTAAACCCTCAATAGTTTGTATAGCTTTTCCTTCCATTTCTACAGCTAAAGCAAGACAAGACAGGAGTGGTTCACCGTCCACTATTACTGTGCAGGTTCCGCAATCACCGCAATCACACCCTATTTTTGCTCCAGTCAGACCTAAATGGTCGCGGAGAACTTGTAATAATGTTACATTGTCCTTGACCTTCAATGAGTGATGGATACCATTAACGAGTAGATTAATGTCTATCAATCTAGTTCCCCTCCTTTTTTATTCACACTTGTTGTAACTTCACTATACTTCTTACCCAAGACCATCATCATACCGCACATCTAATTGTAACATTCTTCACTCTATCTGTTTGTCATTAGAGCTTAATTAATAAAGTAATATTCTCACGGAATTCCAATTTTGTATCCAGTGTACTATGAAATAGATTTCTTTTAAATAAATTTGTATATCCCCAGACTAGAAATTGAGGCACCGGTTTATAATCCCGATGCCATTCGACTGATGCAGTTAATCGGCAACCCTTTTAGCCCATGTTGGGCTTATCTGGCGTTTACCTCGTTCTAAATGATGAAATTAGCGGGGATCGTCAGCCCCAATATTATTTGTATTTATTCATAATCTTGAGTTGAGATGAAAATTCAAGTATGATTGAGACATCAACCATCGTTGTTAGGTCGTGGTTAACTAAGTTAAGGTCTAAGGGCTGGGGGGGACCGTTGTGGCAAATAAAGATCATACACAAGTATATTTAGCAGCGTCAATCGACTCTTTAATGTTATCAATCATAAACGAAACCAATTACCAGGATATTTCAGAAATACTTGGAACTATCTTGGACCGGCCCATACTCATTGAGGATAACTTTTTTCGCATTTTAGGTAAATTTTCGATTCCCGACGACTCTGCCTTTCCCAAGCCGCAATTAACAGACCCTTATTTAAAAGAATTTGTATCCAGAGTCCAAAATCGAAAACTTCCGATGGTTATACCTCCCCTACCCCAATATGGTGTCAGTCAATCCAGAGTAGTGTATCCAATTGTCACCGGTGACCTTATCAATGGTTGCCTCCACATATTTGACAAGCGAAATCCGCCCCTTTTTTCCGACGAAGAAAACAATACAATTTCAAAGGTGTTAATGGCCTTATCAATAAAAGCCTTGAAAGATGATGCTGTAATTGGGACTAGGGAAAAAATGATTGGTCATCTCTATCGCAAACTCATTTTTCAAGAATACCAAAGCGAAAGGGTCATTCAAGAAACAGCCTTGTTCTTAAACCTGAACCTGTCCATACCTTCCTGGTTACTCTTTGTACATATTGAGGGATCACTTTCCAGCGTAGAATTAATCAAAGCTTTGAAAAGCTTCTTGGTGGAAAGAGACATGGACGCCAAGGTTATTAACCATCAACAAGGACAGTTCTTAATCTTCATTTCCGAAAATCGTCAAGCTTTTAAAAAAGTTGCTATTATGTCCTTGGCTCACCACCTTATGGAACACTTTGCTAACTATTACCCTGGAACAGTCTGTTATATAACGCTTGGACGAAAGTGTATAACGACCGGTGACTATTACAAATCATATCATGAAGCCCTAAAAGCGCTTGATTACCTAAAGGCATCCAATCCGGAGAGCAAGGTCTTGTCCTTTGATTCGCTGGGTATAATCGGTTTGGTTACCTTACCCGAAGATGTTCAGCAGATGATCTCTTTTTCAGAGCGAATCCTCAAACCTCTTATGGAGCATGAGGAGAGCAATCCTTCAATGAAACTGTTGCAAACCCTTGGTCATTTCATAAGAAACGACTGCCAGATTAAAAAGACGGCCTTAGACATGTACATTCACGTTAACACACTACGTTACCGATTGGAAAAAATACAGGAGATTTGTCAATTTAACTTTGAAGATGCGGAAGTCAAATTCGAACTTTTCTTGGCCTTCAAGATTTTAAACCTCATGGAAACGGTGAAACACAGTGCCAAATAAGCTATAACACGGAAAGGGGCGCTATGCGCCCCGAGATTGTTAACTACAAATTTTTTCCCATTCGCACAAGCGTGTCCGCCGCCTGAGCAACCTGACGAACAGCCCCTTGCACTTGATCTAGTCCAATAGCCTGAGTTTTAGTAACCTCAGCTAACTTCGCAACTGCCTCCAACATTGTGCCTACCGAAGCCAAGACCGCTTGCACATTCGCTTCAATGTTTACTATAGAATCCTTTGTTCCTTCAGCTAGCTTTCGCACTTCGCCAGCCACCACAGCGAAGCCGCCTCCCGATTCTCCAGCCCGGGCTGCCTCGATTGAAGCATTAATACCAAGGATGTTGCTTTGAACCGAAATCTGCTTAATGGTCTTGGTAATGCCAGTAATCCGATCTAAATCATTTTTAGCCTGAGATGCATCATTATCCATATTTCGAGAAGTCGCCGCCAATTGTTGACCGGACATAGACAAGCTATCTACACTGGCCGAAATTTCCTCGATGGACGCCAAAATTTCCTCACCCGTATTAATCAATAAATCATTCTTGCGTGTGGAGATTATTATAGTTACAACACCCACGATCTCACCGTTGTTAAAAACCGGATTAGCTGCCGCTATATATGGAACACCAAAAGCACTTTTATCCTGTCGTACTACCATACGCTTACCCGCCCGTAACGCCCTAACAGAGATAGTTTTCTCGATTTGTTCGAGTGGTAATCCAACAGAAATGGGCATTTTATCCAGTTCTTTAGTATTATGATTAAATAAAACTTTTTCCCTGTCGATAACTAGAACTGAAACCTCATCTTCGTACCAATCTTTCAGGTATGGAGCTATAGCTACACAAGTTTCTATGTTCACGAGACTATTATCACCTCTTGTTTTTCGGACGAATCCTTTATCTTGAATCTCTTTATCTGGAAGTTCCGAGCCGGGTAATTTAATCAAACACATAAACATGACTTTGTCGGCAGTCTAAGGCTGTTGACAATGTCAACAGCCCTAGACCGCTATGCGAACTTATCTTTATGAAAAAATTTAAAAATAATTAAGTTTTTTAGCCTCTTCGCGGAGTTCGGCTCTAAAATCAGGATGAGCAATACTAATTAACTCTTGTGCACGCTCTCTTACAGTCTTCCCCCAAAGTTTGGCAACTCCGTATTCAGATACAACGTAATCAATATCCGTGCGTGGAACAGTAACCGCACTACCGTGGTTTAACATCGGAACAATTTTAGAAACCCGGCCTTTCTTAGGATTGGCAGTTGCATGAAGACATATAAAGGCTTTTCCGCCAGGCGAAAGCTGTGCGCCCCGAACGAAATCCAACTGACCACCTGTACCACTATGTTGTTTCGGACCAATGCTTTCAGAAGCCACCTGGCCTGTGAGATCAACTTCAATCGCTTGATTTATGGCAATCATTTTATGATTTTGACCTATTACATATGGATTATTGGTCCAAGCTGTGCTGTGCATCTCCACCGCTGGATTCTCATGTATCCACTTATAGGTTTCTGCTGATCCTAGAGTAAAACATGCACATATTTTATGGGGACTCAAGGTTTTCTTTTTCCCGTTTAGTACTCCTATTTCCCATAAGTATTTATAGGCATCTCCCAGCATCTCAGTATGGGCTCCCAAATCCCTCTTATTTGCCAAGAGTCTACCGAGTAAATTAGGCATCCCTCCAATGCCCAACTGGATTGTAGAGCCATCCTCAATCATTTCTAATAATAAATCGGCAATAGCGATATCTTCTGGAGAGCCGTCTGTCGCTGGAGGTATAGTGAATAATCGTCGGTTACTTTCTACAATACAATCAACCTGAGATATGTGTATAAAGTTATCACCAAATACATAAGGCTGATTCTCATTAACTTCAACGATTACCATCGTATTTTCCAGCTGTGCCGCCTCATGAAAGTATAGGGGTGCAGTTGCGGTACAGAAATACCCATTCTTATCCATTGGAGCTACAGCGGATATTACCTTGGCTTTACCGGGCGCAAGGTCTTTAACCCTGCTAATAAAACAAGCAACATCGCGGCTTACACTATTTGGAAGATAATTTGCATATCCATTCCTTACACCTTCTCTCAGCGTTGGAGAAAGAACGAACACTGTGCTTGCCCTTAAGTGGGGATAAATTTCAGGTTTTATCCATTCCGTCGATGCTATAGGCCCAAGCCCAAGGACCTCAACATCGTTAAATTCTCCCGTTGCAGCCCGTTTACCGATGGCGTTTAATATACCTATCGGTTCGCTAACGAATTGATTTGACACAATCTTGTCTCCAGTTTGAATTAACTTAGCGGCATCTTCCAGCGATTTGTACTTTTCTTTATATTGTTCATTATATTTTGAATACAAGAAAACTCCTCCTAATACGACATTTATATTTGAAGTAAACAAATAATTATAGAAGATATAATCATAACGGTTGCAATAATATAACATACCACAGGATTGTATTTAGCCTTTAATATTGGCAATGGTTTCAATACTCTTTCCTTTCATATCAACAACAAAGAAATAAGCAACCAAACATGCTATAACCGCTGCAATGGCAAAGTATACAAAAGTACCGGTAAAACCTATCCCCATTTGTTGTAAATAACCTGCGCCGATAGGACCGAAGAATCCTCCAACTCGACCAAATGCCTGAGCGTAAGAAACACCAGTATTTCTAAATTCGGTTGGATACGCTTCGACCATGAGCGGTTGTGTACCGCTTAGTGCCCAATTCATTGTTAAACCTACTAACATACCACAAATAACTACTTGCATCTGGTTACCAGCATATCCTAGTAAGAGAATTGCTACAGCCGTGAACCCGAAACCAATTATAACGTTCTTTCTGCGTCCTATGATATCTGCAACATAACCAGTACATAATCCGCCTATCATGCCAAAGACATTTTGTAAAATGGCGAAAGAATAACCCCTAACCAAACCATACCCTTTGCCGACCAGCAGAGTAGGCAGCCAGCCTGTTATACCATAAACCATTAGTGAGCCCATGAAGTACATAACCCAAACAGTCAAAGTAGCTTTGCGATATTCAGGAGAAAAAATTGCACTTAGTCCAACTTTTTTGAAGGATGGTGGTATAACTAAACTACCTGGAGCCCATTCACTAGCCACACCTTTAGCAGATATCTCCATCTGTTTAATTATTTCTAATGCTTCTTTTTCTCGCCCTTTGCCTAAAAGCCAGTGTGGAGATTCATTGAGTTTAAACACCAATAGTAGCGCGTACAGAGCAGGTATCCCTCCTGTAAGAAAACAAACTCTCCAGCCATAGACGGGAACTATATAAATGGCAACAATACCTGCTATTATCCAGCCTAAGATATAGAAAGCCAATGTGGAAGATACAAAATAACCTCTATTCTTGGTCGGTGCGCTCTCGGACATCATTGTCACTGCAATAGGTATACAAGCGCCGAGACCAACCCCAGCAATTACCCTCAGAATAGCAAATACTTCAAAACTCTGCGCAAAATAGATGGGCATTGTTAACAAAGAATAAAAGGCCACAAAGATAGCAAGCGTCTTTTTTCTACCGATGCGATCAGAAATAACCCCTGATAACACTCCCCCGATCATTAAGCCCAAAATGCTCCAAGAGGCAAGACTTCCAGTTTGAACCTTTGTTAGCGCCCATTCCTTGGCCATCTGCGGCATAGTATAGGCGACAATCATATAATCATATCCATCAAAAAGAAGAGCAAGACCAACTAAAATGTAAATACTAAAAGTATATTTAGATACACCTAAGCTATCAATGATCTCAGATATTGTAGACTTCTTATTCATCATTTGTTACCTCCCCATAATATTTTGATGTACTACTACAACCCAGGGGCGCTATGTGCCCTTTTTGATTATAAAAAATCACACAAAATTAAAATGTTTAAAAAATTCTGATTTTTTTTTATAAAATTTAACCTACTTGACTATTTGTGTTAAACAATATGACATTACCCAAAGTCCGTCCTTCACGGAAAAATACTGCGACCAAAGCATATCAACCTAACAATCGACAAACTTCTTTCAGATAGTTTCTTTGACAAACCTGTTCGACTAATACTCTTGATAATTATCAGCTTTATGAAATTAATATTTTGACCTCCTTTCTTAACACCTTACCTGCACCGGATTTAGGTAAAAGGGTTTCTACAAAATAGACGCATCGCGGTCTAGCGTAGCCCTGTATCCTTGGGCGCAACCAGTCTAAGAGTTCTTCTTCCGTTAACAGGAAGCCCTTCCTGAGCAATACCACGGCTGCAACCCTTTCACCCCACATTTCGTCATGTTCTCCGATAACAGCCACTTCATGGACAGCCGGATGTTCGTAGATTACACCCTCAACTTCCGTTGGAAAGACGTTTTCCCCTCCGGTAATGATCATGTCTTCCTTACGGTCTAATAAATAAATGTAGCCGTCTTCGTCCATCTTTCCTAAATCACCGGTGTGAAGCCATCCGTCGACGAGTTTGGCCGCTGTTAAATCAGGTTTTCTCCAATATCCAATCATTATTGATTCACCCTGAGCTGTGATTTCCCCAACCTCCCCTCTAGGTACCTCCTGTCCATCCTTCATGATACGAACCGAAACGTTAAATATGGGGCGCCCACAGGATTTAAGCAGTCCCTTTGTTTTTTCATCTGCTGCATCCTGCATGGCCAATACATGTTCTTCACGGGTAAGATAGGAGATAGTAGGAGCGTGTTCTGTTTGTCCATAGGCCTGAGCTAATTTTGCCGCTCCAAATACACCCATAGCTTTTTTCAGAACCGTTTGAGGCATGGGCGATCCAGCATAAAGAATGACTTTTAGCAAGCTCCAATCACAGCTGTCGATTTGTTCTTCTTCTAACAGCATAGCTATCATGGTTGGGACAAGGTGTACAGTAGTAATTCGTTCACTCGTCATCACCTTTAAAACTTCTTTAGCTTCAAAATCCGGCATCACAACACCTGTTGCGCCACGACAAAGATGCGCAAGCGTCCAAGCGTTCCCACCGCTGTGAAACAAAGGCATGATGTTTAAGGTTCGATCTTTTGGCTCTATCCCCAGTTCCAGCATATAAATCTTTGCTGCTTCTAATAAAGCCCGGTGGCTTAGAATTACACCCTTTGGTAAGCCAGTGGTTCCGCTGGTGTAAATTATTGCGGCAGGGGTGACATCACTAACCTCCACAACAACGGAATCAGCGGGTTGTAATGCAACTAAATCATCGTAAAAAGCTAAGTCCTGAACAGATTGTTTTGTCATAATAATTGTTTTGAGGTTAGACCTATGGGCACAAGTGCGTGCAAATTCTGCAAACTCTGGGGACACCACTAACACACTGGCATCACAGTCCGATAAAATGTATTCGAGCTTGTCAAAGGGCAGGCGATAATTCACAGGAACGTATATCAGACCACTTTTGTAACAAGTGACATAGGTTTCGATAACCTCTATGCTATTTTTGCTGAGGACAGCCACTCGCTCACCTTGTTTGATACCGATGGATTGGAGGTATGCCAATAATGCATCCGTTCTCTGGTTCAGCTCTTGGTACGTAACAGCTCTGTTTCCTTCTTTGAGGGCCACTCTTGAACCGGCGTTGCAGGCATTAGACGCGAAAGTGTGTGCCAACCACATTAAACTACACCTTCCTTAATTAAAGATTACAAAGTTTGAGTTATACGTACTCCTTGCCGAGCAAACCCCTGGCAATAATCAATTTCTGAATTTGGCTCGTTCCTTCGACAAGGGTAGCGTGCTTGGCATCGCGCATCATACGTTCCACGTTATATTCGCGCATATAGCCATACCCTCCTAAAACCTGCACAGCTTTGTCAGTTACTTTCACACAAGCCTCACTGCAGAACAGCTTAGTAATTGAGGCAAACTGAGTAATCGGTTCAATTTTTTGATCCCAGCGATTTGCCGCGTCGTAGACAAGGTGGCGGGATGCCTCTACCAGGGTTTGCATTTCGGCCAACAAGAACTGTACCCCTTGGAATTTACTAATAGGTTGACCGAATTGTTCACGGGTCCGGGCATATTTCACTGCTTCATCTAGAGCACCCTGGGCTATGCCTAAACACTGGGCCCCAACCATGATCCTAGACCTGTCCAGAGTCCGCATCAGTATTTTGAAGCCCTCACCTTCAGCACCAATCCGGTTAATCGCCGGTACACGAACATCCTCAAAAATTAGTTCAGCAGTAGGAGATCCATGTAATCCCATTTTCTTTTCCACAGTTCCGTAGGAAAAACCAGGAGTTCCTTTTTCGACGATAAACAATGAAATACTTTTTTTGCCAGTTTCAGAATCAGTTGTTTTAGCAGCCACGGTTACAATATCGGCAATATTTCCCTGGGTAATAAAACACTTGCTGCCGTTAATTACATACTCGTCTCCTTGACGAACTGCTTTGGTTTTTAGGCCTGAAGCATCGGATCCTGCATTGGGCTCTGTTAAGCCGAAGGCGGGAATAAGTTCGCCAGTAACTAAGCGCGGAATGTATTTTCTCTTTTGCTCTTCAGTTCCAGCAAAGCAAAGGGCCCCAGTTCCTAATGCCGTGCACCCTACGGACATGGAGACCGCAGCGTTAACCCGAGCAATTTCTTCAATTACCACGCAAAAGGTCAGCCAACGACCATCTACTCCTCCGTACTCTTCTGGGAACGGAAGCGAGAAAACACCCTGCTTAGCCAGCAGCTTTCTAATGTCCCACGCGAACTCATCGCTTTCGTCTATCTCTCTCGTCCTGGGAGCAAGCTTGTTATCTACTAATTTCTTGATGTTCTTTTTTATGTCCTGAACGTCATCCGGTAGTTCCAAATACAACCCAACCACCCCTTATCTCCTTACTTAACCATAGTGACAGCATTTTGAAGCGCCCGCAGGGCGAGCGCTCTGACCAGCGCCTTTTTGTAGTCTGAAACAGGAGGATTGCCCTCTATTACGTAAAATACAGGCAATCCTCCATTCTCTTTCATGTATTAGAACGCAACTGCCCGGCTTCACCGCCGGGCTCTATTTCCGGCTCTTTTCCTTCAGCGCCCGCCAGATCTTCTCCGGCGTCACAGGCTGCTCCTTGAACCATACCCCCGTGGCGTCGTGCAACGCAAGGATGACTGCCGGCGGCGTACTCACATGGCTACCCTCGGACGCCTCTTTGGCGCCGTAAGGACCATCCGGATCGTCGGTGATGATATCGTGCACCCTGATAACGGGCACATCTGTGATGCGGGGCATCTTGTAATCAAGGAAGCTGTCGTTACGGGTAATGCCCTTGTCCATAACAAAATTTTCATAAATAGCCTGGCCAAGTCCCTGGACCGCCCCTCCTTCATTTTGTGATTCCACGCTGACAGGGTGCAGAGGCCTTCCGCAGTCGTGGGCGATAAAGAAGTCAGTTACATCTGTTTTTCCCGTCTCCATATCAACACCTAGGCGCACGGTCTGGGCGGTAAAGCTGTATGAGATGCCACCGCTTCCCCGACCGGTTTCAAAATCAAGGGGTTCAATACCGTAACTGGAATAGGCCTTGCCTATGATAACGGCACCCGAACCTTCGTATGAGGCAATCTGTGCAAGCTTCGTAAATGAGATTTGCTTTTCAGGATTATCTTTCAAAAACACAGCGGAGTTCTTAATTTCGATATCCTCCGGCTTCACTTTCCATGCCTTGGCCCCTGCTTCCAGGAGTTGTTTTTTGGCATCAAGGGCCGCGAGTTTCGTGGCCTGGCCTGCCAGGGCGGTGACCCTGCTGCCGTAGCTGCCCGCGTCAACGGGAGTATAGGCTGTATCGACCCTCTTTATTTGAACATCTTCGTACTTGACGCCAAGTTCTTCCGCGACGATCATGCAGAGCACCGTGTCCGATCCCTGACCGCAATCGGTAGCGCCGGTGAGAAGGTTGACCGTGCCATCTTCAAGCACCCTGACAATAGCGCCACAGGACTGATGGCCACGTTGGCGGGCGCCGCCGAGATATGACGTACCGGACATACCCACACCGTACGATATGGGTCCGACCTGCCTGGGTTCTTTGTTTTTCTCCGCCCAGAGACGGTCCTCGGCGGCTATCTGTATGGCCTCTTTGATGCCGCAGGTCTTTAAGGTAACGTCGTTGATCGTGCGATAGATCTCCCCTCTTTTGGGGTTATCAATGGCATTGCGCATACGGATCTCTACGGGATCGATGCTAAGCTGTTCAGCCATCATCTCCATCTGGACCTCGCAGGCGAAACGGGTATGAGTGGTGCCATGCCCTCTCATGGCGGCCGATACGGGATTGTTGGTAAAGACGCGATAACCATCGTACTTATAATTGGGTAGCTTGTAGGGGAGACCCGTTGCAAAACCGGTGAGATACATCGTCAAGGGGCCGATGGCCGTATGAGCCCCGCCATTGGCGATTACCCTGCTTTGTACGGCAGTAAGGAGACCGTCTTTGGTCATGCCCATCTTGTTGTAAATGATCATATTATGTCTTCTGCGGCAGGTGTTGAGCACCTCTTGCTGGGTGTAAATAAATTTGACGGGCCTACCTGTTTTCTTTGAAAGAAGGACGGAACAGAAGTCGGCGGCCACGGAGTCGTTCTTGGTGCCGCCGAACCCGCCTCCGATAAAAGGCTGAATAACGCGCACCTTGCTTAAGGGCAGTTTGAAGCAGGCAGCCAGATGTCGGAAGTGGAAATAGGGACTCTGTTTCGCCGCCCACACTGTAATTGACCCGCTGGGGTCCCAATAAGCCACTGTAGCAGGAGGTTCTAGGAAGCCCGTAACCACCTTGCCCGTTTCAAACCTGTCTTCTCGTACAATATAGGAATCGGCAAAGGCCTTCTCCACATCGCCAAAGTCCCAATTGTATTGGACGCTCACATTGTTGGGTCGGTAGTCCTGGACAACAGGAGCACCTTCCTTCATGGCCTCTTCCGGATCGAAGACCGCGGGAAGCTCTTCGTAATCGACCTTGATAAGTTCGCAGGCCGCCTCTGCCGTCTCTTCGTCGACGGCGGCAACCGCCGCCACCCCTTCATAGTGGAAACGGACCTTTTCGTAAGCAAGAGGTGATTCGTCCCTAGTTTCAGGCATCCAACCCCACTTCCAGCCGTTGAAGTCTTTTCCCGTCACAATGGCTTTCACACCGGGAAGCCTCTCTGCACGGCTGGTATCAATATTGAGAATCCTGGCGTGGACATGCGGTGAACGCAAAATCTTGCACCAGAGCATATCCGGCTGGGAATAGTCGGCCGCATATTTCGCGGCACCCATCACCTTTTCCACGGCATCTTTCCTGGGCAGCCGTTTGCCTAATACATTGTAGTCGTCGTTGGCAGGATATTCCATGTTCTAACCCCCTATTTTTTAGCGGCGGCTTTGACCGACTCAATAATCTTGGTGTATCCCGTGCAGCGGCAGAAATTACCTTCCAGCCCTTTCCGTATCTGCTCCTCGGTAGGGTTGGGATTGGCGTCCAGAAGCACTTTTGAGGACAAGATCATGCCGGGCGTGCAAAAACCGCACTGCAAACCTCCGACTTCCACAAAAGCCTCCTGAATAGGATGAAGCTTTTCGCCCTGGGAAAGCCCCTCTATGGTTGTTATCTCCTTTCCGTTCGCCTCCACTGCAAGGGTGATACAAGAGTTGGTGGTCTTGCCGTCGATAATAACTGTGCAAGCTCCGCATTCGCCATTGCCGCAGCCTTCTTTTGTTCCGGTCAGACCCAAATCCTCCCGGAGCACATCCAAGAGCGTAGCGTTTGGCTTGACCGAAATTTCGTATTCGTTGCCGTTTACTGTAAGTTTTATATCATTCATAACTACCCTCCTATTAAAACTTGCGTCAGTGCACGCTTTGTCATCACGCGGACCATGTCGCAACGGTATTCCTTGGACGCCCGGTGATCATCTATGGGGCTGCATTGGGTAATGGCATTCTGTGCCGCATCTTCAATCAACTCCGGGGTAATCTTATTGTTTTTAAGCATCTCTTCGGCAAGATGGGCGCGGATGGGTGTGGGTGCAACAGCCCCGAGGGCTATGGTCACATCCTGGCAGATGCCGTTGTTCATAATGCCGCACACGGCGACGCCAACGATGGCGAGATCCATAGAGTGACGTGGTGATAGCTTCAGATAAACACTGCTGCTGCCGAGGGGCGGTGTCGGCACGTTAATTTCTAACACCATTTCATCCGGCTGTAAAACAGTCTTGCGTGGACCCGTGAAAAATTCTTTAATAGGTACTGTCCTTTCACCAGCGAGACTCTTAAGTCTGAGCGTTGCATTTAAAGCCAGAAGGGGGGGCGCGCTGTCTGCAGAAGGTACTGCGTTGCAGATATTCCCTACAAAAGTCCCCTTATTTCTTACTTGCGGAGAAGCCATGCTGAGGGCGGCCTGTACAAGTGCTGGGAAATACTTCTGTGCCTCCGATGATTCTGCAACTGAGCTAATGGTGGCGAGAGCGCCGATGGTCAGACCCGACTGCAGATTGAAGGTAACGCTACTAAGACCGGGCACGCTTTTTAGATCCAGGACATATTCAGGAATCGCGATTTCCCTACTCTTTAGCTGAACCACAAGATCGGTTCCACCGGCAAGAAGCTTTACCTTTTCCCTGCGCGTACCAAGAATATGTAGCGCTTCATCCAGTGTCTGAGGCGCCACATATTCGAACTTGGGTAACCTTCGATAGAATAGAGCCATAATATCTCTCCTTAAAAAAGTTATTTTAACATTTTTAAAACACCCAAAATATTCTAACTTGTTGGCAAGTGAACGAGAACAATAAATTAATATGTGTTCTTATCAAGGCATATAGCGTCCTTAACAGCTATTTCAGCTGCTTCGTTGGCTGTTTGTTCAGTATCTTTTTGCCTTTGAGGTACTCTTCAACACTAAAAGCTCTGATCGGAACAGACGCCACACCGCCGAACGATATCTTGGTGTCCTCGATTTTACCGTCTTTTCCCTGTAAGTCGAAGCCATGCTGACGATTTTGCTTTATTGCTTTGTTAGTGGTAACTATCTCGGCATTAAGAGCAACAAGCACAGGAGAAATATCTGAAACATTATTTGAATAACATCCACAGTTGAGGCAACGCTGCGCTTCTCCCAATGCTGCGTCCCATCAAAATTAAAAGTGTCTTCAATAACCAGTATTCTTTCCTTTGTCGGACGCTCAGGCAGCCTGGACGAGGTCTTCTTTTTAATCCCTTCCGGTCTGAACTTTATGAATCCGGATCCGCCGTTCGCACCTGCAATTAAAGCGTCGTTGAATCCAAGATGCTTGTTGAATTAAATCTCCGGCAAGGAGCCCGGCAAGCTCCATTTGCGCGCATCACCTCCTTTACTTCTTTCAACTCCGGGACGCTAGAGAATTCTTATTGCTTACCAAATTAAATAGCTGTGAATCCCCCGGGAATGATCATGTCTTTCTTTTTATAAGTGGAAGGCATGCAAAAAAGCTCTTGCCCCCTTTTGAATAATAGGCGGCCTCCATAAAATCAAGTTGCCCGCCGGTACCGCTTATGGTTACTTTCTATCAAAACCTCATAGTCTTGGCCATTGATATTTAAGACTACTGCTTGCTTCATAATTATAGCCATTCCTTTCGCTACGCTACAGGCACAAAACGTTATGAAAATTATTGCCTGTCGAATGATGTTGACAACAATTTACCACATGCTTTCCACCGGGGAAATGTAACTTACTGCACTCCTTTTCTGTTACCTATACGCACTGATACCATTAGCCAATAAATTAACCTTTACCACAGCGCCTCTCCCCTTTGTTGAGTATTTAAACTCGTATTCTGTAATTAAATGTATAACATTACTGTCGCTTTCACATTGGATAAAATATCTAAATAACCCTGAAAAGAATCGACCAAATCGTTCTCCCTTACTAAATTACATACTTAGAAAGGTAAAATCCAAGTTAATCTGTATTACAAGTACAATTCAGTGTTCTGTTTTGCATAATTATTGTTAAGAAAATCCGAAAGGCAATGAAAAAGGCGTGCTATCGCACGCGCATGCATTTATCCACAATTTGAAAATTATCTACCAAGCATGCCTACTCAGGCACGCACGCTTGTTTATTTAACCACCATACTGGGTACATTTCAGCACTACATGTTTCACACGAAAAGACATGAGGACCAGTGGACGGATTTCTTGGATTCACAATATCAAAGTATTCAAGAACATCTTCGGGTATCATCTCTTTCTTCCCATAACCTTTGCATAGGTACACTTCTCCCTGGGAATTGGGACTCATACTCTTCGATGAGTCTGGTAGAAACCTATAAGGAGCGACATGGAAACTATCCTGAATCCGTGATTGCCAATAAAATATATCGAAACAGAGACACCTGCAGTACTGCAAATTGCATGGCATTCGGCTTAACGGATCCAAACTGGGTCGACCCTCGAAGGACAAAAAAGAACATTTAGAACAAAAGCGACTAGAGAGACAAGAGGCAGGCCTGAGAAATGCAGTCGAGGCCAAATTCGGTGAAGGAAAACGTCGGTTTGGACTGGGTCGAATAATGGCACGTCAATCAGGGTGGTGCCCTCATTAAAGGCTTCCCAACTCAATTTCTCGATCCATGGAATATCCGTTGACGATGCTTATTGCAACTTTTGCTCCAAATTCTGTGGCTGCTGTTTTTTTACCCCTCACAATCGGGCGAACATGCGGCTGGCTAATGCTCACGATCCGTTCTTCTATAGTGTGTACTCGTTGGTCATACATGGTTTTTTGCTGTTCAAAGAGTGTTTGTATGGTTTCTAAGTCTTTTTGCTGCCGTTTACTGAGTCCTTCTGGGTACTTGTCTGATAGTCTTAAGACAATCTGAAGGTCTCTAGTAACGAAGCTGAGCTGTTTCCGAATGGCTTTCCGGATTTCACGGCTTTTGGGTTTCCGATTTTTCTAGTTTCAGATAGAGTTTGCGTGCTTTTTGTCGATACTAATGGAGTTTGTCAAGAGACTTTTCATAAAAAAGGCAGAGGTCGGATAATGAACCCGACCTCTGCCTTTTGATTTTATACCCTCAACTTCCGTTGGAAAGACATTTTCCCCTCCGGTGATGATCAGGTCTTAGTTTGGTTATACGTACTCCTTGCCGAGCAAACTCCTGGCAATAATCAATTTCTGGATTTGGCTCGTTCCTTCGACAAGGGTAGCGTGCTTGGCATCGCGCATCATACGTTCCACGTTATATTCGCGCATATAGCCGTACCCTCCTAAAACCTGCACTGCTTTGTCAGTTACTTTCACACAGGCCTCACTGCAGAATAGCTTAGTAATTGAAGCAAACTGAGCAATCGGTTCAATTTTTTGATCCCAACGAGTTGCCGCGTCGTAGACAAGATGGCGGGACGCCTCTACTAGGGTTTGCATTTCAGCCAACAAGAACTGTACCCCTTGGAATTTACTAATAGGTTGACCGAATTGTTCACGAGTCCGGGCATATTTCACAGCTTCATCTAGAGCACCCTGAGCTATGCCTAAACACTGGGCACCAACCATGATCCTGGACCTGTCCAGTGTCCGCATCAGTATTTTGAAGCCCTCACCTTCAGCACCAATCAGGTTAATCGCCGGGACATGAACATCCTCAAAAATGAGTTCAGCAGTTGGGGATCCATGTAAACCCATCTTCTTTTCTATAGTTCCGTAGGAAAAACCTGGAGTTCCTTTTTCGACGATAAACAAGGAAATACTCTTTTTGCCAGTCTTAGAATCAGTTGTTTTAGCAGCCACGGTTACAATATCGGCGATATTTCCCTGGGTAATAAAACACTTGCTGCCGTTAATTACATACTCGTCTCCTTGACGAACAGCATAAGTTTTAATTCCTGAAGCATCCGATCCTGCATTGGGCTCTGTTAAGCCGAAGGCGGGAATAAGTTCGCCAGTGGCTAAGCGCGGAATGTATTTTCTCTTTTGTTCTTCATTTCCGGCAAAGCAAAGGGCTCCAGTTCCTAAGGCCGTGCACCCTACGGACATAGAGACCGCAGCGTTAACCCGAGCAATTTCTTCCATTACCACGCAAAAGGTCAGCCAACGACCATCTACTCCTCCGTACTCTTCTGGGAACGGAAGCGAGAAAACGCCCTGCTCAGCCAGCAGCTTTCTAATGTCCCACGCGAACTCATCGCTTTCGTCTATCTCTCTCGTCCTAGGAGCAAGCTTGTTATCTACTAATTTCTTGATGTTCTTTTTTATGGCCTGAACTTCATCCGGTAGTTCCAAATACAACCCAACCACCCCTTATCTCCTTACTTAAACTTAACCATAGTGACAGCATCTTGAAGCGCCCGCCAGGCGAGCGCTCTGACCACCCAGTCATTCATCTTATTTCAGAAGTATCATTGCGCCCGACTCTTACCATTTTGGCATGGGAAACTTTTCAGGCGTTTCCCAGTCCTTGATCTCTTTCATCCATTCGGCCTTTTCGACAAACTCGTCATGAGCCAGAGGAAGAGGAGGATGGCATATCCAAAGAGGATCAAATTCACCCTTTACTTTCAAAAGCCAATCGTGATAATTTGGACCATACTGCGGCCCAGTGAGGTAAAGGGGCTGGTGAGAACCCAAGAGGGACGTATAATATCTCTCTCGAATGTTCATCTTGGACGTTTCCACATAGAACTGATCAACCCGATTGGTATCCTCATCTGGGTCCCAATAGACGAGATATTCAGAATATCCCTGGTGACCGCACTCACAACCCATTGTCCAGCCCGGATCACCATAATCGGGCATAAAGGGTGGTGTGTACTGCGCCTTCAGATTTGCATAGGAAGGACCATGTGTATCTGCGTGCGGAATACTCTCGATGATGTAGTCCGTCGATACGTACGCACCGCACATCAGCCACATACCTGCTGAATCAGCGTTCTTGATCCAAGACTGATCTATCTGTTTAGTTCGCCTCATGACACCACCTACTTCTTTGATGATATCGTCTAAGACGGCCTCATCATAGCGCATCTGCGCTTCCGAGGTAAACCCGATCAGAAGAACGCGCACAATATGAAAGTTCTTAATTGTATCCTCATTTTCCAGACCCCATATGTCCCAGAACTCCTCTTTGCCTTCCGCTTTGGCAATAGCGCGCCAGAATAAAGGCACTTTGGTAACGGCACCGGCGATCTCAGCTCTGCCGATCTCATACATGACCTGAGTTTCAGCCTCCTTGCTCGGCACCTGGAAGTTGAGCCACTTTATCCTGTTCGTAGGCAGGGCAAGACCCGTGTTAGGAGAAATTCCGGTCGGTACGAGTTCTTCTGGTTGAAAGGGTAATACCTTAAGGGCCAACTTTGTGACAATGCCAAGGCAACCCAGCACGCCTGTGTATCCCCGTAGCATTCCTCTCAGGTCGGGCCCAATCCCTTCACCCCAGAAGGCGTCGTCATGGACCGCCAGAGAACCCATTTTTAAGATCTCACCGTCAGGAAGCACCAGCTCCAAGCCAAGAATACGGCGGTGGGGAAAACCGATCCTGAGGCTCAAGGGAGACCAACCGTCGCAGATCATGTTGGCAACGACTGATACCTGGGCGCCGCCTCCCCCGACAACTACATAACCACCCCGCTTGAGGCATTCTGCTTGCAGCGGCGAATAGGTAACGCCAGGCTGGACCGTGCTGTACCAATGCTTGTCGTCTATTTCAAAGTCTCTCATGCGCTTCATATCAATGAGTACTTCATTTTCCACATGACAATGGGAGCGAGGACCGTAAAATCCGGTGGAATATGGCAGATATGCCACAAGGTAGCGATTGCAAATCTTGACAATCTTCTGGACATCTTCTGTCGTTCTCGGTAAGATAACGACCTTAGGGAGCTTCGTCATGACCCGTTCATAGCCGGTGCCTGATTCATATCCGCCCGGACCGGAGCGATACCCCTCGCAGAGAACGGGGTCATTAGTGATAAACTCGGAACCGACAACACTTTCCAAGGCGTTGTAAGCTTCTTGCGTAATAGCCATATATGCCTCCTTTATAACGAAGCAAGGATAACTTCGGTGATATCCATTACCTTCACTTCTTCGCCGTTCGCTTTTGATGTCTGAGAAAAATTGTTCTTACAGAATGGGCAGGCTGTAACAAGGGCCTCAGCACCCACTTCCTTTACCTCTTCAAGGCGCTGACTTGCGGAAAAACTAGCCAGCTCCGGAAAAGCATCCTTTGTGCCTCTACCCGCACCACAACAGAAAGCGTTTTCACGAGTACGTGGCATCTCGACAACAGTTAGACCAGGTATGGCGTTAAGAATATTCCGAGGCTGACTATAGAGACCCTCAGTACCACGCCGCCTTTGATATCTGGGTTCGATAGTGCCCATCCAACCCCGTTCACCTTTCCACGGTCTCCAGGCGTCACACAGTCTACTAACACTGCAGGCGTCATGGTAGGTAAGCCTAAGATCAACCTCTTTCGTTGGTTTCAAGCTGCCATTTCCTATGGCCTTATCGGCAAATTCAAGGAGATGTATCACTTCAAAGCCGAGGTCGGCTGTGGCTATATCGAGCATCTTCGGATAGTCTACCTTCCACATCCTGTAGCATTCGGCGCAGGAGGTAACAAGCGTCTTAGCGCCCGAGGCCTTGACCGCTTCAATATTCCTTTTTGCTAACTCCGTGGCCTCATCGATCATACCCACCGAATAAAGTGCATTCCCACAACACCACTCATCCTTCATGACCATAAAGGGGGTACCGGAGGCATTCAGAATCTTACCAGTGGCTTGAGCTATTTCAGGGTTGGTATAGGAGCCTGAGCAACCGGCAAAATAAAGTACATCGGCTTTCTCGGCAACACTGATCCCTTGGTCAAGCCATTTCTTTCTGTTATCGTGAGGGGATCCGAACTGGTTGTGAGTGTCCGTGATATTCTGGGCTATCTTCTTGTGAGCCGGCATGGGACCTGCGCCGTCCTTTACGGCCTGTATACGTAGCGCCTCCAAAGATAGTCCTATCTCAAGGTCAAGGTTTCTCTTGCAGCCAACGTCACAGGCACCGCAGAGAGGATCCGCGTAAATAACTTCCAGAAGCTTCGGGGTCCAATCTAATTTCTTATCTGCCACGGCAAGGCCGATTCTAACCTTCCCTGCCGCTTGATAGGAGTCGAATTCCTTCCATGTGCCGCTGGGGCATCTTGTCGTAAATTTTATGCCGGGCATGTAAGTGTGCTCTACCCAATAGCAGCCTTTACACTTAATACAGCGACTCATGTCGTAGACAAAATTGCTGAGATCCCGCACCTCAAAACTTACCTTCTTTTTTGGTGTATCAAAACGATCGTTCTCCATCTTATCCTCCTTAGAAGCACAAATTACCAGGGTTCATTATGTTGTTCGGGTCAAAGAGTTTCTTTACCCGTTTCAGTGCCGATGTGTAGCCCGCAGCCCGTTCGTAGTTGATAGCGGCCAGATCACCGTAGGGTCTGGTAAAAAATGCCCCATTGTTGAGAAGCTCTTTAGCAGCCGCGATGCTTAATGATTTAATCAAGGCCTTTTCTGAGGCGCTCTTAGGATCGTAGAAGAAATTAAACTCCATATGGCAGGCCCTGTTATGCTCAATGGGCTGAATGTACATACCCAAGTCTTCAAGTGCATATTCATGAGCCTCAGCAATCTCTTTGACAATTTTTACGTAAAGAGGCGTAGCGGATGGTTTGGCAATAAAGAAAAGACTGTGGGCGGCCCCTTGCCACTGGTTTTTCCAATATACTTCCTTTGGCCAAGGCTTTCGCACTAGAGACATAAACTTCTTACCAATGCCGGGAAAGCCGGGCAGGTTGTCAGTAAGAACGACATCTTTAAACTCATTACGCAAAACTTCACCGAGAAACTCCATCTCGTAGGCAACCTTCTCTTCTGGACGCCTAACGAGACCACTGACAACAACAATCAGAGTCCAAGCAGGTAACGTAGCCCGCAACTTTTCAAAATCATCGGGCCATTTATCGGCAAGAATTGTGGCAAGTTCGACATTGTTGAGGAGCAAAACTTCCTGTCCTATTCTTCTTGGCAGGATCCTGTAGAGAAATTCTTGAGCACGACCAAGATCGTCTATGGCGGCAAAGAGGATCTTATCTATCTTCGGTTTTGATTCAATCTTAAGATTGAGCCAGGTAACAATCCCCATGGTTCCCTGGGCACCCTGCAAAAATCGATAGAAATCAAGCCCCGGACCTGAAGGATTTGTTCCCTTTGACTTAGACTCTTCTGGATAACCTTTGACACTTGCGGAACCGGTTCTGAAGATTTCCCCGTTAGGCCAAACAACCTCGAGACTCTGCATAGGTTCGCCATAATCGTAGACCGTGTTGGTGGGGACTTCCCTTTCCAGCCAGTCAGTGAGCACTGACCGTTCCGAGTGCGGCAGAAGGGGCATAATCACTCGCATATCCTGCTTATCTAACTCCTCGGTGAGTTGCTTCCACGTAACCCCAGCCTCGATGCGGACTTTACGGTTGTATATATCAACCTCCAGGATTTTGTTCATCCTGACCATGTCAAGGACTACGCCCCCCTGTTTTGGTATCGTACAGCCTTGGAAATGTGTCCTCGAACTCACAGGTATGAGGGGAATATTCTTCCTGTTGGCCCAATTAATTACCCCTAATATCTCCTCTGACGTGACCGGTCGCACGACAGCATCCGCCATAGCCGGTGGGTGCATGCTCAGATCGCAGGAATAGCCGACTAGATCTTCCAAAGCGTCACTTACATTACTCTCTCCTACAATACTCGCCAAATCATCCTTAGTGGACATCTGTTCGCCTCCTTTTAAGTGTACTCTCTCATTCTCCTTGTCTTCCAGCCTAGCTCCCCTCCTCTTTTTATTCACGCTAGCTGTTACTTCACTATACTGCCTTACCACAAGACATTCATCATACCGCACATCCAATGTCACATTCTTCAGTCTATTCAACTTGTCATAAGAGCTTATTAAATACTGATATATTCTCTTGGAAAGCTAAATTTTGTACTTGGAGTACAATTTTACAGTTAAATTTTTAAATATCTTTGTATATCGCGCAAGAATAGACCATTTTACCGCGGCTTATTTGAGTCTTCCTCTTTATAAAAACGATTGAGGGACACATCAGTGCCCCTCAATCGTTTTGGTTTGCCAATCTGTACGCGGTCTACTCATAGAAATCCGGCGATAACTTCGTTTCACTCCAGAATTGTTCGTAATCGTGCCCAAATACCACTTTGGCGTTATATTTTTTCTGCAGTTTCCGAACTTTTTCTACAGAATTGATGAAACCTAGACTGTCATATACAAGTCCCGGGGTATTGACGGGAGGACCATAATTCATTCAAGGCATTCATATTCGCGCTGACTTCTTCAAAAGAAGTTGTCTGTTCTTGTACTGCAGCAGCAACATTTTGATTCCCAGGTAGTACAAGCTGCCAAAGCAATAGCTATATAGCGTTTCCCACTTGTTCGCCTACTCCATGATAGAACTGTATAAATATTACATATTTGAACTTGACACTGAACGGTACGTACTGTATATTTTTGTCATGAACCTAACATATAGAAATTCTGTCTTTAATTAATGACAAATGACAGTAATTATAAAAGGAGTGATATTATATGCCATTGCCACAAGGCAACAAAAAAAATACCTATCTTGATTATTTATCCTGGCCGACAAATGAAAGATGGGAGATCATTGATGGAGTACCTTATATGCAAGCTGCTCCAACATGGCAACATCAAGCATTATCTGCAGCATTACTATCTCAGTTTTACAATTACCTATCTGGGAAGTCTTGTCAAGTGTTTGCGTCACCTTTCGACTTGAGGCTACCTGAAGCGGATGAAAAGGACGAAGAAACCACATTTGTTGTACAGCCAGACATTATAGTTATATGTGACAAAGAGGGTCTAAAAGGTACGGGTTATTATGGGACGCCTACACTTGTAATAGAAATTTCTTCCCCTTCAACCACGAGAAATGATAAGATTTGGAAGTTCAACAGGTACGAAAAAGCCGGTATTAAAGAATATTGGATAGTAGAAGCAGACGCAAAATTTATCAGTGTATTTACTTTACAACCCAATAATAGATATGGCCGTCCAGAATCATATACGGAAATAGATAAAATAATAGTTTCTGTTTTTCCAGACTTTGTGGTGGATTTAGCGCCAGTTTTTGAACGTATTTAATTTAAACACTTAAATAGGTCGAATTATTGAAGCGAGGTTATTACAGAAATGGCTCAAGCACAAGGTAAAGTATTACTCAAATTTGATGTTTTCCCCGAAGAAAAAGAACGTATTGAAGAGTTGTGCAAACAGTTTGGTATTACCAAAATTGAATTTTTACGCCGAGCGAAGACTATAGCAGAGAGTCAACCAGAAATGTTTATAAGAGAAAATCACTCGGATGATCCCGCCCATGCCGAGAACAATAGATAACGACTATAAGGAGACGCTACCCTGTTTGTCTATAGAGCTTAATTAATCAAGTTACTATCTTTTGGAATGCCAATTTTGTATCTGGAGTACAATTTTATAGATATCTTAAAATAGTTTTGTACATCTCTAGAGCAAACAATTAAGGCACCGGGTTACTATCCCGATGCCTTTCGACTGATGCACTTCCGAATGAAGTTCTTTATGCTACTGGTTGATCAAAGAGATCATCAGTTGTCGTATCGACAATTTTTACATCACGTTTGGAAATTAGTTCCCCTCCGGGAGTAAGGAAAATATTCTTCGTGATGATTTGATCCATGACAGCTTCGATTTGAGCAGCTGTCAAACTCGCCTTAGGTGCCGGTATAGTCATAGTCACTGCGTTCCCTGAGGCGTTGGTAAAGGTCATTCTCAAGACCTTCTTGGTTGTACTTGCCATTGGTATTCCTCCTTTCATTTCTCACTACTTGCTATAAATTCCACAGCAAGCCTTAATTCATCATTCTCTCCCTACTCCGTTAAATCGACGCGATTGTCTCTACGCACTCCAATTAATGGGTAGTCCTGAAGTCCATAAAGGGCAACAACCACATCATAGACATCTTGGTCTGCAGCGCTCGATTTCACATTGGCTAGACTACGCTGACTTATTTTGGGTGAGCCTTGGGCAGTCAAACCGGTTTGAAGGCTTACGACCAACACTGTGTCCTTAATACTTGCAATAACGGGCATTTTTTTCACCTTCCTATCTAAATTAGAAAACACTCTCGATACAAAAAGCAGTCGATTTCTGCCGACTGCTTTGCGATGACCTGGAGATTCATAAATCTCTAGGGCAGGTAGAGATTGTATGAACCATTCCCTGCCCGAGAATGTTTGTCCTAGTCCTAGTATATTTGCTTAAATTTGGTTTTGTCACAGGTTAGAAAAGACTGGGAATGGAATCACACCTCAATTAAATCTGTCCAGCTACCCCCGACAACCTCGGCAATCTTTTTAGCCCATGTTGGACTCATCTGACGTTTACCTCGTTCTAAATCACTGATGATATTAGCGGGAATTCCTGTCTTCTCTGCTAATTCCTTTTGCGTTCCAATAGCAGCTTTTAGACGAGCTTTTCTCACCTTTTGACCTAAATAGATCACTTTACTTCTTTCACTCAAAATCTAGGCTCCTTCATCTTATATTACATTAGTTTAGCAAGGATTAACTTTTGAGTATTACGGCAGTGAACTCGTTCAACTAAAGTTGAACATCGAGTCTTCGGTAGGGGACTCTACCTCCTTCGCCGCCAAGTGTTTCTATTGGGAAGGCGGCTCGGCGATACTCTCCACTGGAGACTATCGTCAC
>LOEW01000097.1 GCA_001516045.1 Desulfosporosinus sp. BRH_c37 | reverse complement strand
TGATATTCTCTAATTCTGAAAAGGATTGCTCCGAGCGAAGTAATGAAACAAAACCTAGCAATTCACTGCCAACTAGGATTGGGGATACCAAGCGGTAAACTTGAATATTTGAATATTGACCAGTTATTTGGAAGGGGCGCTTTTGTTGAAGGTAAAAAGCGGAGGCTTTTTTGAAGGAAGGGTTGGTCCAAATTGAATGATATGGGGTCAGTGGATCTTTTGTGGCAGGTTGCTCAGGGTAACAGCTGGATTGTGGAACTAAATGACGATCTTCCAGAATTACAGTACATTTCATTAACTCCGCAAGACTGGCTGTGATTGCTTCTACACCATTGCCTTTCAAAATACATTGAGTTAGCCTTTCATGAGTTGAGATTATTCGCTCCAGAATACCGTTCTGAATCGTTATCCTGTGATGAGCTGCTTCTAGTTCTTCGCTGATTTTACTAACTTCATAATAAGCTAGTTCCGGGACTATTTCTTCACCCCACTCTTCAATTGTCTTACCGATAAAAGTACAATGCTTATCACCCTTGCCAACACATTTTTCCTCTTTATAAATAACTTTTTTTCCAATACAAGCAGAGCGATAGCCACCAGCGTATCCCACCAGCATCCAGCATACTGGCTCATTGTGGTGACCATAATGGAGGATGTGTTGTTCGGCCTCAAAAGAGTTAGTCCAGATCCCTTTAAGGAACCAGGTACCCTCTGGTCGATTATTATCTATTACTTCGGTACTGACGTGGGCGAAGCCTTCCAGAGTATGTATGGTAGGACCAGAGTATGGCCACTCTAAATCATTGTTCAATTGAAATTTCTCTTTAATTCTCAAGGCTGCTTGAAAACCACATGACCAGCCGTAGCGGATGAGAAAACCCTTAGCCCTATCCATCCCTAAAGTATCAATTAAATCTTTACGCAGCTTTCCAAGGGCAGTAGTATCGAAGATTATTACACGCGATCCCTCTAAAAGGATTTGCCCTTGCTCGGGCTGAAATTGGAGCAGCTCTTCCATTCGCAATTCGTAAGCTCGCATCTGTGCACCTTCTTTTGGTTGTTTCGTAATATTTTCACTCTCTGATATAAAATATTCGTCAGAAAATGTCAAAACCCTGCTAAATTTCGGTTAGTGAAAACAGACTAAATACTCTTTGAATTTTAAACTGTTTTAAGATTGTAAAAATCAAAAATTAATATTCAATTATTTTTGTTAAAGATTGTGTTACTCCTTCAATTATTTTCTTTTAGTTTAAATAGTCGAATTGTTTTCTATTTATTGATCTGTTTTAAGATAGTGATAACTTAAGCAGATATGCTATACTTCACAAAAGATTTAGAATATCTTAATAATTGGGAATTAACGCCTAATTGGGTTATGGAGGGATGCCAATAATATCTATTTCTTGTTGGACATCAATTTGAGGAGGTAACTTATATGCTAACAACCCGTTATCAGCTAAAGATGAAGGCCCGCAGTGTTCAAGATCGGCGGCTAAGAAAAAGTTCGTAAATCACAATTATGAGGGAGGAATAGCTATGGCAAAGGAAAAGGGATGGCAACGGTATCATACTATTTGGTTAATGCTCTTTCTTGGGTGGATATTTTCTTATGCCGATCGTACATTAACGGGACCGGTAGTTACTTGGATGATTAGCAGTAATGTAGGCTTTCTGAAAGCAGCCGCCAATCCGCATGCCCTGGGTGGATTACTGGGGAGTTTATTTTTTGCAGGCTACATGCTGACCCAATTCCCTGGCGGTTACTTTGGAGATAAATTTGGTTATCGAACAATTATTGTTATAAGTATCTTTTGGGCAGGTATCACTACCCTAATCACAGGTTTAACCGGTGGACTAATTGCTTTTATTGCTTTGCGAGTATTTACTGGACTTGGTGAAGGAGTCCTTTACTCGAATGATCGATCCTTGATTGCCCAAGTAACCCCTCCTGAAAAACTAGGCTTGGGTTTGGGGATTGTTATGGGCGGGCTTTCAGTGGGATTAACTGCTGCCTTAGTTGGGACAATCTATCTAATTAATTGGGCTAAGCCTTTTCTGGGCTTAAATGCTTGGAAAGCACCTTTTCTTGCTTTGGGCTCGGCAACTATAGTAATAGGCGTTTTAATTTATACTTTTACGAAACCACAATATAAAGCCTCCTCTGAACCTTTCGGTAAAGCCTTTACAAGTTTACTTAAATATTCAGTGGTATTCTTAGCTGCCATTATGGGTGTCTATTTTGCAACCAATGCTATGGGGTTGACAGACGTAGTGATCGCCGTGATATTAACTGGTTTGGCCTTTATCCTAATTGTCTTCATTTATAATAATAAAGGCACCGAGATTAGACCAGTTTTAAAAGATCGTAATCTGATACTCATCTATCTTTCGGCCATTCCAATTTTATGGCATCTCTGGTTCTATGGTTTCTGGGGTGGTGCTGTTGTAAAAGATTTTGGTGGGGGGACTCTGACCTCAGCTCTTTTAGTAATCTCGTTTAATGCCATAGCTGGCCTGATGGGTTTTCCTTTAGGTGGTAAATTATCCGATATGGTAGCGCATAAACGTAATGGACGACGCAATGTGTTAATTATCTTAACCGGGCTTCTAACGGTTTTCATTTTCATCTTTGCTGCTTATGTCATGTCAGGAAGAAAAGATATGGTTGTAGAATCTATTATACTCTTCGTTTCAGGGTTAATTTTCTTCGCATTACAGGCTGTGTCACATGCACTTACGGCAGAAACTGCTCCAACAGCATTACGTGGATCAGCGTTTGGAATGTGGAATCTTATAGCTGAAATCGGAGCTGTGTTATCTCCGGTCGTATCTGGCGCTTTACGTGATAGCACAGGGAGTTGGGGAACGCCTCTGATTCTTGATGGTGTATTAATGGCAATCAGTTGTTTACTGATAATGGGAGTAGCAAGCACGGTTACAACTTCAGCTGCGAAATCTGAGGTAGCCTGATACTAAATTATTGGATTATTCCTATTACTTCAATAGGTGCTATAACTCCGATCGAAGTAATTTTATCCAAATCGTAAGATTCCCACTTCTACAAGTGGGAGTGATACACCTTATTCTGCTTCGGTGGGGGTAGAGTCCGGTGGACAGTATCGCCGATAGCGCACGGCTATCAACGAATACTAAGCGCTGAGGATTAGTATCGCCGAGCCGCCTTTCCCAATAGAAACACTTGGCGGCGAAGGACGTAGAGTCCATCCTACGGCGCGAAGTATTCGTCTGTGGCTATGCGCCTTCGGCGTAAGTCTCCACTGGAGACTTACGTCACCGAAGACTCGATGTTCAACTTTAGTTGAACGAGTTCACTACAGATTGGCTTTCAATTGAACCCTTACGGTTTTCGGTTATTGTCGTTTCGTCTTATTCATTAATTTCTATTTACTAAGTGTGATAAAACGTAATTGAAGGAGAAATTCCAGTGATTGATCTTTTTCTACAACTAGTTCCACTTCTTAATGAAATAACATTTGGGAAGGGTTCGATCGCTTTATTTGACCGAGAAAAATATTTGATAATCAACAACGGAACAAAAATTTCTGTACCACTTAAAAAAGGTGATCCTATAGCACCTGGAAGCAGTTCTGACCAAGTCCTTCGATCCGGTAAACCAATGGTTAAGGAAATAAAAGCCGACGTAATGGGTATTGATTATTATGCAATTGCCTATCCACTCTATGTTAACGGTGAGCTGATAGGCGGCTTAGTAGCCGCAGTTCCAACAGAAATGATCAATATTAGTAAGGCCTTAAAAAGCACCTCTGACATACTTCTCACTTCTTTAGAACAAATATCTGCATCAGTCCAAAGTATAGCAACTTCTACCCAAATACTTGCTAACACAGGACAGGCTGTATCGCTTTCTTCTCAAAATGTTTATCTGAAAGCCGAAGAAACTGAAAGGGTTGTATACTATATTGATTCTGTAGCTACGAACACTAAACTGTTAGGACTCAATGCCTCGATTGAAGCAGCCAGGGCTGGAGAAGCTGGCCGTGGCTTTAGTGTTGTAGCAAATGAGATCCAAAAAATGGCCGTATCAAGTGCGGGTTCTTCTAGAGAAATTCGTTCTATTGTTCAAGGAATTCGTAATTTAGTAGGTAGCATGGTCGATGAACTTGGTAAGTTTAGCGGTCATACACAAGAAGTTTCAGCTACTATCGAAGAAATTGGGGCTTCTATTTCTACGATAGTAGATATTTCCCGACGCCTAAACGATTTGGCAAATAAACTTTAATTTAATTGTTTAAAAATATTTAATTCACTAGCAGTTTTCTTTAAATGGGCCCTCCTTCAGTTAAAATGATTGTCAAGTCGTAAAAGTCCTAAGCTAAATTTACAATAGGAGGTATAACATGTTAAGCGCACAAGAAATGTATCGTCAGAAACTGGTTTCTCCAGAAGAAGCGGTAAAGTTAGTCAAGTCTGGCGACGTAATTTGGGCCGCAGCATCAACGAATGAGCCTAATATTCTCTTCGAGGCTTTAGCAAATCGGAAGGATGAACTGAAAGGTGTGATCCTTCGGCAATTCTTGTCAAGGCGCAAGCATCCTTACATGGATCCTTCGTATGCTTCTCACATTTCCGTAGAATCCTTTTTTGTCACAAATGTTGTTAGAGATCTAATTAAGGACGGACATGCAACCTATGTACCGTCAAACTTTGGTGACATACCCAGATTAATCAGACAAAGCGGTTGTGATGTACTGATGTTCACTGTTGCTCCAATGGACGAACAAGGATATCTGAATTTTGGCTTAGGCTGTGACTATACTCCCGCTGCTATTGAAGTTGCCAAAAAAATTATTGTAGAAGTTAATCCCAACATGCCTAGGACCAGAGGGTATAACAACATTCATATTTCCAAGGTAGATGTGCTCGTAGAGTATGATATACCGATGGTGGAACTACCTATTCCTCCCGTAACAGAGATGGATAAGACGATCGGTTCCTATATAGCTGATCGTATTGATGACGGATCCACTCTTCAAATAGGTATAGGAGGTATTCCCAATGCAATATGCAAGTTCTTGGAACATAAAAAGGACCTAGGAATACATACAGAACTTGTAACTGACTATCTCATTGATCTTGTGAAAAGTGGGGCTTTAAACGGAAGTAGGAAATCCATTCATAAGGGTAAGATAGTGGCTACTCTCGTCGAAGGTACCAAAAACTTATTTGATTTTGTAAATGATAATTCTGCTATTGAATTGCATCCGGTGGATTATACTAATAATCCTCACATTATCGCTAAAAACCATAAGATGGTAAGCATCAACGCTACTATTGAGGTAGATTTATTCGGACAGTGTTGCTCCGAAACTATCGGGACCACAGTCTGGGGAGGAAGTGGAGGACAGTCGGATTTTGCTAGGGGTGTCACTATGTGCCCTGATGGTAAAGGCTTTATCGTCCTGAAGTCTACGGCAAAAGGTGGTACTATCTCCAAGATTGTTCCCACTTTGAGTCCTGGAGCCAGCGTGACTACCGGTAGGAACTATGTTGATCATTTGGTAACTGAGTATGGAATTGTTAAACTTCGAGGTAAATCCATAAGGGATAGAGCTTTGGCTCTGATCAGCATTGCCCATCCAGATTTCCGGGATCAGCTGAGTCACTCAGCAAAACAAATGAAAATCATCTAGCAAAAGCTTGCATGTAAGTTAATCGGAATAAGGCACTAAAAGGGGCTGTCTCAAAATAGAAATCTCATTTCTATGAAGAGGCAGTCCCTTATTAACGTATCAGATAGTATAAGTTTAGGGTCTCCCTTGTACGGGTGTGGTCTTACTTTCTTTACTGGTAGGAGACTTCGCATTAGCACCGCTCATCCTAGAGCTCGTGGACCAAACTAATTGTTCAATCGCCTAATGAATGAGAGCGGGGTTCCCGCCAAATTCGCCATCCTTGGCTCAGTTGGCGGCTTCGCACATCCGTGTGCTCAGCCCCACTTATGCATGTCGCGCTTTCACAAAGTTTGGTAACCACTTGCTCAAAGGATTCGCTAACGCTAAAGCGAAGTCTCTGCTCGGAAGAAGAAGTATAGGATTACGGATGTCAAAGATTAAATAAAAGGACCGAGGCACAGCCGAGGTTTAAAATTTATGAAAAAGCAGCAAAAAGACGAGTCAAAAG